>JAOUEA010000072.1 GCA_029858935.1 Actinomycetota bacterium | reverse complement strand
GACCTCGACGAGATCCTTCGTGTAACGCAGGAGCGCCTCGCCGGACAGACGGAGAAGCTGATCGGAGCAGAGGAACGGGTGCACGCCCTCGAGCGCGACCTGGGTGCGACCGCGGCCAGGCTCGAGGAAACCGAGGGTGAACTGCGCCAGCAGCAGATGGCCGCGGCGATGCGCCACCTCCGCGGTGGAGACGCCGAACCGGCTGACACGACCGTGCCCGGCGAGGGAGCCGACACGGCGGTCGCCGACGGGGTGACGCGTCTGGAAGATCGGCGCGCCACGGCACCGTTCATGAAGGAGCTCTCGACCGATGCCCGTAAGTCCCTGACCCGCATCCTGGGCATCACGCAGATCCTGAAACACAAGAAGGACGGGAAGGAACAGGCCCAGCTCGTGCGTCAACTCGCGACGCACACCCGCCGCTTGGAACACATCGTGGCCGATCTGGCCGACGCGGAACGGCTGGTGCGAGGGGAGGCACAGCTCACGGTCCGGCGGACCGACCTCGAGCCTTTGGTGAAACGGGTCGTCGAAGAATCGGGCGTCGATGCCGACCACGAGGTCCGACTCGAGACCGAGCGCATCGTCGTGGCCATCGACCAACTCCGCACCGAGCAGATCCTGGCCGGCCTGCTCCGCTCCTCAGGCGACCGGACACCGCCCAGGAAGAGCATCACGGTTCGGGTCGCGGCGGCCGAGGGAGGCGCGATCATCGCGGTCGAGGACCCCGAGCCGTCATCTGACGCCTCGCTGAGTCCCGTGGTTCGGCGGTTCGCCGAGATGCAGGGGGGGTGGTCGACCGTGGAGAGCAGCGATGGCGGAGGTTCGTCGTTCAAGGTGTTCCTGCCAGACGGTGCCGGCGTCGAGCGGCCCGCTGCGGTCCGAACGGCCGCCGAGGGCGGTCGTGACGCGCTGCACATCGTCGTCGACGAGGCGGAAACGAGTTCGAGTGCGGATGGATCCGCGCTGGTGCAGGAGCTCCACCGACTGTCCACGGCCGAGGACTGACCACCGAAGGAAGGATGTCGGTTGGGTCGACGGGGCGGCGAGGGGGCGCCCCGCGACCAGGCCGCTGCTACCTCCGACGAAGCACCAGCGCGTCGCCCTGGCCACCCCCGCCGCAGATCGCCACAGCACCGAGATCGGTGCCCCGCCGTCGCATCTCCATCGCCGCCGTCAGCACGAGGCGGGCGCCGCTCGCCCCGATCGGATGCCCGAGCGCCACGGCGCCGCCGTTGACGTTCACGACTGCCTCATCGAGCCCGATCATGCGGGCGGCGTGCAGCGCCACGGCGGCGAACGCCTCGTTGATCTCGACGACACCGAGGTCCGATGCCGCCGCGCCGGCCTTCTTGAGGGCCTTCTCGAGCGCGAGTGCGGGAACCGTCTGCAGCGACGCGTACCTGTCGGCCGACATGCCGAAGGCCACGATCTCCGCGATCGGCTCGAGTCCGAGCTCTTCGGAGCGCTGCTCGCTCATGACCACCACGGCCGAGCCCCCATCGGAGATCTGCGAGGCGTTGCCGGCGGTGATCGAGCCTGCATCGGTGAACGCGGGTCGAAGCGCGGCGAGATCCTCGAGGGTGGAGTCGGACCGGATACCCTCATCACGGTCGAACCGGACCGCGTCGCCCTTGCGCTGGGGCACCTCGACCGCGACGACCTCTTCGGCGAGGCGGCCCTCGTCCCACGCGAGGGATGCACGTAGATGTGACCGCACGGCCCACGCATCCTGCTCCTCACGGGAGATGCCCAGCTCGGCGTTGATCGCGTCGGTCCCCTCCCCCATGTGGCGGTCGTCGAACGCGCACCACAGGCCGTCATGGATCATCGAGTCGAGCATCGGGGTATCGCCGAGGCGGGCGCCGGCCCGTGCCTTAGGCAACACGAAGGGCGCGTTGGTCATCGATTCCATGCCCCCTGCCACGGCGACCTCGATCTCGCCGGCCCTGATCATCTGATCGGCCATCGCGACCGCCGACGTGCCCGACAGGCACACCTTGTTGATCGTGATCGCGGGCACCTCGAGCGGGATACCGGCCGCGATCGCAGCTTGGCGGGCGGTGATCTGACCTTGGCCCGCTTGCAGCACGTGACCCATGATCGTGTACTCGACCTGCTCGGCAGCCACGCCCGCCCGCGAGAGAGCTTCGCGGATCGCAATCGCCCCGAGATCCCCGGCACGCAAACCAGCGAGCGCGCCGTTGAATCGCCCGATCGGTGTGCGGGCGCCGGCCACGATCACCGAGGTCGTCATGCGCCGAGTTTATCCCCCCACCCGCGAAGCACGATCTCCCGGGAATCGGGACAGAACGGCAGGGTGGCGAGCATGCGGCCGAGCTCGCGCCACGGGACGAAGTTCCCCCAGGCGATCTCCTCGAGCTGTGGTTTCACGTCGCCGTCCCAGGTGACCTCGTACACCGCCGTCCAGCACTCGCTCGTCTCGCCGCGGTACAGGTAGCGGAAGAGCGCACGGGGTTCGACGATCGTGATACCCACCTCTTCGCCCAGCTCGCGCGCCGCGCAGCCATCGTAGGACTCCCCTGAACCCACGACCCCGCCGACGAAAGGGTCGTACATGCCGGGGTGCACGTCTTTGGTTTCGGTCCGACGATGCACGTAGACCTCGCCGTCGGAGCGGGTCACGAGGATCGAGGTGGCGCGGTGGAGCAAGCCTCCGGCTCGCATGTCGCTGCGAGGCACGGAGCCCACCACGCGGTCCTCGAGATCGACGACGTCGACCCATTCCTCGGTCGCCACCGAGGAACCCTACCCCTGTTGCAGCCGCCGCCGTTCGGGGATGCGTGCGGGTGGAGCGGCATCGGTGGTCAGCGCCGGCCGTTCCGCGAGCGCTTTCTCGATGACTTCGAGGATCTCGTCGCGCACCAGCTCGTCACGTGAGATCAAGGCATCTCGAAGGGCACCATGCACGTCGGAGTTCAGTTCGAGCACTTCGCGCACGCGCTGCCGCTCCTGCTCGAGGATGTCTTCGACGCGCTGGCGTGCTTCCGTGTCGGCGAGCACCTTGCCGACGAGGTTCGGACCGCCGATGGGGCCGTCGGTGATCGCATCGAACGAGATCAGCGACCCGGCCATGCCGAAGGAACCGACCATGCTCGCCGCCAACGACGTGGCGTGAGCCAGATCCGCCGCAGGCCCGGTGCCCGTGTCGCCGATGCAGATCTCCTCGGCGACGAGACCGCCGAGCGCGATCGCGATGCCGGCCTCGATCTCGGTCCGGGTGCGGGTGAACCGCTCCTCGGAGTCTCCGTGCGCCAACATGCCCAGCGACGCGCGGCGTTTGATGATCGACAGCACCTCGAGTCGCCGGTTCTGCCCGACGAAATAGGCCACGGTGGCATGGCCGGCCTCGTGCGTCGCGACGGCCTCTCTGTCCTGGTCGGTGTAGACGACGGGCTGTTTGAGACCCATCTCCTCGTTGAACTTCGCTTCGATCACGTCGTCGAAGGTCATCTCACGGCGGCCTTCGCGCAGCGCCACCAGCAGTCCCTCATCGAACAGGTGCTCGATCATCACCGGGGTGTAGCCGAACGTCTCGTACGCGATTCGCTCACGCATCAGGCGATCGTCGAGCTGTTGGTGGTGGCGCTTGCGGTCCAAGAAGTAGTCGATCAGATCGATGCGGCCCTGCTTCGTCGGCACGTCGAAGTACAGCCGGCGGTCGAAGCGGCCGGGGCGCACGAGCGCGGGGTCCAACGAGTCACCGCGGTTCGTGGCAGCGATCAGCAGGATGTTGTGGTATTCGGACTTGATCGCCGTGAGCTGCCGGTCGCTGGGGAGGTACGCGTTGAACCACCCGATCAGGCGGGCGCGCAGGCGCTTGCGGAGCGGGGGCTGGTCGAACGATTGCAGCTGGATCAGGAGCTCGTTCACCATCGAGCTGCCGTCGCCTCCGCCCATGAACGATTCGGTGGTGCGGGCCAGGCCACGAGGTCCCGATGCCGCCGGCGCCGACTTGCTCACGGCGCCACGCGCCATGCCGATAGCGTCGATCTCCTCGATGAACCCGATCGCGCCTCCTTCCTTCCGCGCGGCCTTGCGGAGCGCCTTGAAGAACGAACGGATGCGGTAAGCCGTCATGCCTTGCCACATCGACTGGAACGCGGGGGCAGAGATGAACAGGAACGGCACGCCCGCCTGCTTGGCCATGGCCTTGGCCAGGTAGGTCTTCCCGGTGCCCGGCGGCCCCTCGAACAGGATTCCCCGCCGCGGGGTGCCGCCGAGCTCGTCCTTGAACGTGGCGTAGCCCAAGAACACGTCGAGTGAACGCACGACCTCGTCGACCTGGGTATCGAGCCCCCGGATGTCGGTGAGTCCCGATTCCACCTGCTCGGGGTAGACGGTGATGTGCGGGGACTTCCCATTGATGAGGGGTAGCGCGACCATCAGCATGATCGGGATCAGGATCAGGAGCGGGAACGCAAGGAAGATCCACTCGTCGGGCAGCGAGGGCAGGGTGAGCGGGTGTCCGCTGGAATAGCGCCTGAACAGATACCAATCGACGAGGAACACGATGACGATCGCGCGTACGACGCGCTTCAGCTTGGTCCGTTCGCGCTGACGGAAGACATCGGCGCGCCCCTTCTGCAGCAGCTGCGACCCCTGTAACAGCGCCGCCGCCCCGGTCGGTTCCTTGTTCGACACAGGCAGACTCCTCACGTTTCCGCGGCTCGGAACCCCAAACGAGCGGTCCGAGGGAACCAATCTACGCCGAGCGACCTCCCCCGGGCATCGGTCCTTCGGCCCAGATGGCCGCGCGAGCGTCTCGTGCGTTCGGACAGGAGCCGTACGGGGAAGCGTTACAGTGCAGCTCGTGGCCAGGAAGAAGCAGCCTCCGATCAGCGCCGGCGACAAGGCGGTGATCGGTGCACTGTTGCGCGAGGTGCGCCGGGGCGCCGGCTACCGATCTGCCGAGACCGCCGCGGCGGCACCGCGCTGCCCGGCTTCACGACAGACGATCTACGCGTACGAGCGGGGCGCCCTGGTGCCCTCGCTCGTGCAGTTCCTGGAGCTGGTCGAGTTCTACGTGCTGGGCCAGACTCCGGCGCCTGCGACCGGTCGCAAGCCCGAGGCGGACCTGCGTGCCCTCGGGATCGCGGCCGTCGCCCGGTCGCTCACCTTGCCTGCCTACCACGTGACCCAGGCCCAGGATCTGATCGCGCGCATGCAGCCGAAGCTCGGGCGGGGCGCATGACGTTCGAACTCACCGAGATCGACCACGTAGGCATCGCTGTCGACGATCTCGAAGCGGCGACCGAGCGGTATCGCCGGCTCCTGGGGGTCGAACCATCGCACCGGGAGCGGGTCGACGATCAGGGGGTCGACGAGGTGTTGTTCGCCATCGGCCCGTCGTACCTGCAGCTGCTCGGTGCTCTGGGGCCAGAGACACCGGTGGGACGATCGCTCGCCGTCAGAGGCCCCGGTCTGCACCACGTCGCATACCGGGTCGACGATGTCGGGGCCGCGCTCGCGCACCTGCGCGAAGAGGGTGCACGGCTCGTCGACGAGGTGCCTCGACGAGGGTCGCGCGACACCCTCATCGCGTTCGTGCACCCGCATGCGATGGGTGGCGTACTCGTCGAGCTCGTGCAGGAACGCTGACCGAGGGCTGCGGGGCCGAGCTACGGCAGATCGAGCAGGCCCTCTTTCGGAGCGTTGATCAACACGCCGACGTTCCCTTCCGGAAGCTCGCCGTCGCCCATCAGCTGATGGACGTGTCCACTCTGTTCGTACGGGTAGACGGTGCCGAGCGTCGTCTGCACCTTGCCGTCGATGACCATCTGATTGAAGGCCGCCGCTTGCTCGTCGTTGAACAGGTGTGAGCCCTGATAGCGCTTCTGCATGAACCAGAGGTAGCGCACGTCGACCATGGTGTCGAAGCCGCTCGTCCCGGCACAGATCACGACCATGCCACCGCGATCGGCGACGAAGATCGACGTGGGGATGGTGTCTTCGCCCGGGTGATCGAACACGATGCGCGGCGACGTCTTCTCGCCCAGCACGTCCCAGATCGCCTTGCCGAAGGACTTGGCCCCGGCGAACCAATCCTTCCACTCGGGCGCGTCCCATTTGGGCGGCACGCCCCAGTGCGAGAAGTCCTTTCGGTTGATGTAGCCGACGGCTCCCAGCTCCTTGGCGTACTCACCTTTCTGGTCGCTGCTCACGACGGCGACCGGTCGGCCACCGGCGTCGGCGACGAGCTGCACCGCGAGCGAGCCGAGACCGCCGCTCGCGCCCCATACGAGCACCACGTCGCCGGGTTGCACGGTGTGCGGAGGCCAGCCGAAGAGCATGCGGTAGGCGGTGGCACCGGTGAGCGTCGGAGCCGCTGCTTCTTCCCACGTCAAGAAGTTGGCCTTGGGCAGACATTGGTGTGCCTGCACCTTGCAGAACTGCGCGAACGAGCCCCAGCACGTGTCGTAGCCCCACACACGGAAACTGCCCGCGAGTCCGGGGTCCTTGCCGGCCGTCACCCACGGGTCGTCGTGGTCCCACTGGCCGGCATGTACGACCACGCGGTCGCCGACCTGCACATTCGTCACCTGCTCGCCGACCGCGTACACGACGCCCGAGGCGTCGGAGCCCACGATGTGGAAGTCGGTGGGCTCACCCCAACGCGCCTGCGTCTTGGTCACATCGACAGGAACCCCCCGAGCTGCCCACACATTGTTGAAGTTCACGCCCGCGGCCATGACCATCACGAGAGCCTCGTGGGGCCCGATCTCGGGCACGTCGATCACCTCGCTCTGGATCGCCTTCTCGGGGTCGCCGTAGCGATCGGGTCGCACGAGTTGCGCGTGCATCTGCCTCGGCACTTCGCCGATCGGCGGGATCTCTCCGAGCTCGTACAGATCCTTGCCCATGGGTCTCACCCTCTTCGTTCCGTCGGTCGGTCGCTCCTCGGCGGGTGCGCGCATCCTACCGTCGCCCACCGGGCACGACCTCGGTCAGCCGGCGGTGGGCAGTTCGGCCTCGGGGCACGTGGCCGCGCGGGAACACCACCCGCAGTAGACGCCCGGGGTGAGCGCGGGGTCGCGGCCGTTCGAGAGCGCAGCGGCCGCCCGAGCGGCCCCGATCGCTCGGTCGGCCGCGTGCAGGAGGAGTTCCTCGGTGACATCTTCGGCCTGCCACGTGCCGCTCTCGAGGAACAGCGACGCCGCCCGGTACGGGGGCACGCCGAACCGCAGCGTCATCACCAGGGCGTAGAAGCGCATGTCCTCGGCGAACTCCGGGTAGGCCGAGCCGGTCTTCAGGTCGACGACGAGGCGGGTCGCTCGATTCGGTTCGACGCTGTCGGGCATGCCGAGCACGAGGTCGATCTGTCCGGACAACACGAGGTCACCGCCGAGCAGCTCGGCGCGCACCCGCAACTCGCTGATCGGCGAGAGTTCTCTTCGAAGCGGCTTCAACGGGGGGAACGACCCCTGGAATAGCGCGACCCGCCGCACGACTTCCATGAGCACGTCGTCCTGCTCGGCCGCCGACAACTCGCGCCAGTACTCCTCGAAGCGCTCCTCGCGCTCGAGCACCCGGCCGACGGCGACCCGCGTGATCTCATGTGGGTCCATGCCGTCACGCGCTCCCACCTCGACTTCGATCGCTTTGTGGAGCAGCACGCCATGGGCGCTGCGGGCAGAATGTGCGAACGGCGGTGACTCACCGGCCAACACGCTCTGGAACAGACCTTCGCATCGACCGTGCTGGTTGAGCTTCTCCTTGCCGAGCCACAGTGGCTCGGCCAACTCCAGCTCGCGCACGGCACTCTCGATGCGATCGCGCAGGCGCTGGGAGAGGTCGGCCGCGAACGTCGGCCGGTCACCGGAGCCGATCAGGCCGTCGAGCGTTCGCCGCTGAGTGTCGGTGAGCTCCATCTGGGCATGGTATGCAGGAAGACCGACATGGCCGAGACCCCCGACGAGATCTTGCGCGCCCTCGCCGACCCCGAGCGGCTGGCGATCGCCGGCATGCTCGCCCAGGGCGAGCGCTCTGCCGACGAGCTGACCACCTCGACCGGGGTGCCACTCAGCCGGGTACGCAAGCATCTGAACCGTCTGACCGCGACCGGGGTGGTCCGGGTGCTCGACGACCGGCACACCTACCGGCTCGACCCCGAAACGTTGCGATGGGCAGCCGAGCAAGTCGGGCCTCCGCGCGAAGCGGGGCTCGCGCTCGGCGCCGCCACCGACAACGAGGAAGCCGTGCTGCGGACGTTCTTCAGGAACGGCCGTCTCACGGAGATCCCGGCCAAGGAGGCCAAGCGGCGCATCGTGCTGGAGCGCATCGCGCTCGAGTTCGACCCTGGCGAGCACTACGACGAGCCGCACGTCAACGTGATCGTGGGTCGCTTCTTCAACGACTACGCCGCCCTGCGACGGTCGCTCGTCGACGAGGGGTTCCTCGATCGCGACGGCGGTGTCTACTGGCGGGTCGGAGGACGAGTCGACCTCTGAGCACGATCGCTCGAGGTCGCGAGGGATCGGTGCATCGTCGGCACGTCGAGCGGATGCCCCCGCCGGATCTGCAACCACAGGGTGAGTGAGCCCGAGACGGCGATCGCGACCACGTTCGAGCCGAGCACGAGGGCAGCATCGGTCATCCGGCTCCAGTCGGCCTGTCCCGCAGCCACCCCGATCGCGGCCGCCGCCGGGATCGTCGTCACCGAGATCGCCACGCCGATCGCCGCCGAGGCCATGCGCTCGATCGAGAGCATCGCGGCCACACCGGCTGCGAGCGCCACGATCACCGTGGCGGCCGACGGCTCGGTGACGAACGCGGTGAGCACGTTGGTGCGCAGGTGCAGCGCCAGCACGTCGAGCACGTCGGCGAGCATCACGATCACCCCGGCCGAAACGGCGGCGATCGCCAGCCCGGCGAGGAGCGTGCCGAGCCCGACGAGCACCGTTCGCCGCGCCCGAGCGACGAGACCGACGCAGATCGCCGAGAGAGGGAGCAGATCCGGACTGATCGCCATCGCGCCGACGATGAGCACAGGGGCATCGAGCCCGACACCGACGCCGGCCACCACGCCCGCCGAGGCCATGTAGAGGAGATAGGTGAGCGAGAGCCGGGCGTGCTCGCGGGCCTCGTCGACGATCTCTTCCACCACGACGGCGTCGGCCGATCGATCCCAGTACCCGACATCGTCCTGCTCGAGCGGCATGACTTCGGTGCGGTCCTGACGGATCAGGGCGACGGCTCCTTGTCGCTGGATGCGAAGGGCCCGCAGACGGTCGACCACGTCGTTGGCCGCCGAATCGGCGATCGCGGCCGTGATGAGATCGTCCCCGTGCTCGACCTCCGCCCCCGGCAGGTGCACGAGGTTGTGGAGGCTCGGGATGTTCCTGAGCGCTTCGATCGTCTCGACCGCGCGATCGGGCGCCACGAAGACTCGCACGACGAACACGAGCGCATCATGCCAGGGTTCACCGGCGGAGCGCTCCGGCTGCGCTCGTGAGACGCGGGTCTTCCCTCACAGGAGCGGTTCCTCTACGGTGATACAGGCAGCTCGTGTCAGTTGGGGGTGAGCGTGCCTCGTACGAAAGACCGATCGGTGTCGATTCGAACGCGTGCCCGGTCATCCGAACGCCGCTCCACGAAGCGTCGACGGAACGTCCGCATCCTTCAGTCCGGGCGTCGCTACACGCTGGGTCAGCGGGGCGACGTGTTCCAGATCTGGACGAAGCGAGGACGTCGAGAGGTCGCCGAGTATCCCTGGGAGGCCGACGCCCAACAGGAATTCGTGCTGCTCGAGGAACGCGCACGCCTGCGCAGTCGCCGACGTTGGACGCGAGGCATCGTCGCGGGGACGATCGTGTTCGCCTACGCGTCGGCGGGGGCGGCCGTCTTCTACCTGAACATGTCGTCCCCGTCGTCGCGGGCCTCCACGGAGCTCCAGCCGCGACCGCCGGCCCAACAGGCGACGGAGCCCGCGCGTGTGATCGATACCGAAGCAGGGTTCGAGTTCAAGGTTCCTGAGGGGTGGAGCGCCGACAGTTCCGGGTCGAGGACGGTGGTGTCGAGTCCGGATCGCGACGCTTCCGTCTCCATCGCCGTGGCCCCCGACGGCGACATCAGCGACTCCTCGAAAGAGATCATGGCGAACCTGGCGGTCGGCTGGGTCGGCGTGCGGAGCGAGATGCCGCTCGTTCGCACCGTGGCCGGCCAGCCGGCGCTCTCGGTCGGGGGCACGGCGATCGATCCGACGGGGCCGATCAGGTTCCTCGCGATCGTCGTAGACGGGGGTGAGCGCAACTACGCGATCGCGGTCTCGGTGCCGAGGCAGCGGGGCACCTCGTTCACGCCCGCGATCCAGACGATCCTCTCGTCGTTCAAGCCGCTCGGCGCCGCGTGAGCCTCACAACCCCAGCGGGATCGACCCGAAGATCGACTCCCACGATGCCGCGTCGTCTTCCCCCTCGAAGACCCGGTACTCCTTGAACCCGCCTCCGGGCACCGTCGAGCCCGACGGCGGGAACACGAGCGGGCTGCCCGCCACCTCAGGGTGGTCGAAACGCCGGGCGATGATGCGCTGGGCCGCCGGCACCGGGCAGACGTACCAGACCCAGTCTGCGATCATCGCCGCGATCCGAGGTTGGTAGACGAAATCCATGAAGATCATGGCGTCCACCGGGTGCTTCGCGTTGATCGGGATCAACATGCTGTCGGTCCAGAACATCGCGCCCTCTTCGGGAACGACGAACTCGAGCGGGCGGCCGAGCTGCTGTTGCTGGAAGATGTCGCCCGACCACGCCTGGCTGACCCAGACGTCCCCGCGAAGCAACGCTCGCAGGTACGACTGGTCGTAGTAGTCGGAGACCACGCCGCTGGCCCGCTGCTCGCGAAGGGCATCGGCCGCCCGCAACCAGTCCTGTTCGGTCGAGACCTCCGGCTCGACACCGATCGCCATCAGACCTGCACTGCCGAGATCCTGGAGGTCCGTCATCATGCCGACCCGCCCCTCGAGCGCCGGATCGAATAGGTCACCCACGCTGGATGGAGGACGCCCGAGGGCCTCGACGGCCTCGGAGCGGTACGCGATGCCGGTGAGCCCCGACTGCCACGCAACGGAGAACCGGTTGCCCGGGTCCCAAGCGGGGTCGCGCACGAGGTCGCTCGCATGTCGATCGAAGTTCCCCAGGCGGGTGTGATCGAGCGGTGTCAGGTACCCGGAGTTCATGAGCTTCGACACCTGCGGCCCATTGGTCATCACGATCAGGTCGTAGAACGGAGCGAGGTCC
>JAOUEA010000269.1 GCA_029858935.1 Actinomycetota bacterium | reverse complement strand
TGCCGAAACCCTAGTCCCAGCGGTTGCGCGCGCGCAATCCCTAGGCCTACATCATTCGGCTATTTCCCTCCGGGAGTCCGGCGAGGCCGAACGACCGGGGAGATGCCCGTCGCTGCGTGTCGCAACGACGCTAGGGAACGCTTCCTGAACCCCCGCTGAACGCCCGTTCGGCCGAGGGGATCACGGGTAGCGGAGTTGTCGGAGCGCGGTCACGCGACCGTCGACGACCGTGAGTTGGAACGGATCGTTGAAGATGCGGTCGGCCCGTCGCGAGTCGGCTCGCGAGAGCCGTTGCAGCTCCGCGAGCGAGATCGACACCGTGCCGGGGCCGCCACGACGAAGGAGACTCACCGACGCGAGCGTGTCGAGCGGCAATATTCGCCAGGTGGTGCCGTCGTTGCGGAAGTACCGTGGCACCGTCTCGCCGGCCACGATCACGCCGTCCGCGATCGCGGCCTGGGTCGCCGCACTGCCGGTGAACCACCGGCCGATGTCGATCGTGACGCGTGCCGGCGCCTGATCGGCCCCTACGGAGATGAGCTTGCCGACGGGCGTGCCGTCACCGATCGGCGGGCCCATGTACGACCGGAAGAGGGCGCGTTCGTCGTCGAGCGCCGATCGCGCCTGCCGCAGCTGCTCCCGCGTCTCCTGGCGGCTCGCGGCAGCCACCGACCGGCCCTGTCGCGCCCGTTGGAGATCGCCCTCGAGGGTGGCGATGCGCGTCTCGAGGGACACGATGCGCTCACGCGCGACCGTACTCGCCTCGAGCAGGACCTGCCGGTCATCGAGCGTTTCGGTCAGTTGGGTGTCGAGGTCGTCGGCGCGGTTGCGCTGGTCGATCGCGTAGGCGGCGAGCGCAGCGATCAGGACCAGGGCGAGCACCCCGGCCACGATCGTGGCGATGATCCCCCACCGTCGAGGCTCGATCGCCTCGGGGATCACGATCAGGTCTTGCTCACGTCGAGGAGGCTTCGACGCGCGCGGAGCCACGGGGACGTGATCCTTCGGTCCTCTCGTGGGGGTCTGCACGGGGAAGCGCCTCCCTTCCACGTCGGACGCTAGACCCCCGTTGACCCGCGGGTCAATAGGGCGAAGAGCCCTTCACTCAAAGACCCACCAATACCCCGCCGAGTCGTCGGTTCGCTCCCCGCCGGCCCCCTCGTACAGTCGGCGTGCGGCCGCGTTCCCGGCGTCGGTGAACAGCCACATCTTCGAGTGGCCCTTGGCTCGGGCGAACGCCACGAACGCATCGAGCAGATCCTTGCCGATGCCCCGTTCCCGGTACGGCTCGGCGACCCCCAGCTCGTACAGGATCAACGTCCAGAAGCCCTCGGGGCGGAACAACTCGTAGCCGTACGCGCAACCCACCACGACGTCAGCGTCGATCGCGACGAACGCATGGGCGTGCGGGTCCTGCAGGAAGATCTCAGGAGCAGGCGAAGGCCGATCCCTCAGCACGCGGATCGCGGCGTCGAGCAGCTCGGGCTCGTCGCCTGAGAGCTTCCGGATGTCCACCACGCCCGGAAGCGTATGTCGAACTTGTATGAGGGGGTTTACAAATCGAGTTCTGGCAGCTGTTGGCGCTGGTCTTCCTGGGTGGATTGCTCGACGCCCCGGGCGTCACGGCTCGGGCGTCACTGCTCCCCGACGTCGCGTCCTGGGCGCGGTGGAGCCTCGAGCGAGCCACCGGGCCGTCGGCCGTCGTGGAGCGTGCGTCGAGACTCGCCGGGGCGCCCTTGGCCGGCGTGCTGATCGCGATCGTCGGTGCGACCTCGGTGCTCTGGATCGACGCTGCATCCTTCCTCGTGTCGGCGGCGCTCGTCGCCGTGAGCGTGCCACGGAAGGATCGAGGCTCCGCCGTCGACGGTGACCAGCCGGCCAGCGACATCGGTGAGTTGCGTGAGGGGTTCGTTTTCCTACACCGTGACCGGACGCTGTTCACCCTCGTCGCCGTGCTGACATTCACGAACATGCTCGACGCGATCTCGATATCGCGCTGCCCGTCTACGCCGAGTGCGTCCACCACAGCGCGGTCAGCCTTGGATTGATGATGGGCCTCATGGGGCTGGGCTCCGTCATCGGCGCGCTCGCGTTCAGTGCGTTCGGCGAACGGCTCGATCGGCGACGCGTGTTCACTTGAGGATTCGTCGGGGCGACGCTGTGGTATCCGGTCGCGGCTCTGTTCCCGCCGTTGGGCGCGATGCTGGCGGCGAAGACGATCTCGGGGGTCGCGGCCGGTCCCCTGAACCCAGTGATCGACACGGTCTTCTTCGAACGCGTGCCCGACGGCATGCGTGGCGGGGTGCTGCGCGTGGTCGTGGCGTCGGCCTGGCTCGCGATGCCGCTCGGTGTGTTGATCGCGGGCCCGGCGATCGAGGTGGTGGGACTGCGAGCCACGCTGCTCGCGACCGGCGGGCTCTAACTCGGCGTCGTGTTGGTGTCGATGGCGAAGCCGGCGCTGCGAGGATTGAACGACCGCCCGCCGACGGCCGGCTCAGGAGCCGCCGGCGACGGCGGGCAGGATGCTGACCGTGTCGCCATCAGAGATCTCCGTCTCGAGCGATCCCAGGTATCGCACGTCCTCGTCGTTCACGTACACGTTGATGAACCGGTGCAGGCCTCCATCGTCGGAGATCACGTTCTTCGTGATGCCCGGATAGCGGCCCTCGAGATCGGTGAGCACGTCGCGCAGCGTGGCGCCGTCGGCACCCACCTTCGCCTCGTTGTCACTGAACTTGCGAAGGATCGTCGGGAGTTTCCCGGTCACG
>JAOUEA010000268.1 GCA_029858935.1 Actinomycetota bacterium | reverse complement strand
AACGAGTCCGAAGAGCTCGTCGACCACGATCGCCTCTAGATCCTCGGCAGCCAGGCGTCGAAGGAACGCTTTGGCGAACGCGGTGACGACATCGCGCCGTTCCGGTTCCACCCGCTGCTGGATCACCGCGAGCAACGCCTGCATCACGGCGGGCTGCTCACCTGGCATGGTCACCGCGGAGACCTCGGAGTGCACGTTCACGAGCACTCATTCTCGCAGGTCGATGTCACCCATGCGACGGCCGAGCCGTCCGAACCGCACCGCTCATCCCTTGTCGCCGCGGACACCGATTCACGATGCGGTCGAAACGAGTCGCGCAGCATGTTCAGGGAACGACGACCGAACGAGCGGAAGCAAACCGATGATGTACTGACCGCCCACGCATCCTCGGCACCAGGCCGAGGCGTTGATCGCCCGCGCGGTGACCTCGGCCGCCGCGCAGCCGCGAAGGGCGTCCACGATCGCCCCGTACCCATACGACTCGGCGCCGAGGAGCAGCGTATCCCGCGAGGCGTCGAGGCCCTGCTCGAGGGATCGGTAATGCTTGACCCCGACCGTGTTCATATCGCTCGCCGCCGGCATGTCACGCGTGGTCGCGAGCGGGTTGAACGCGGCGGTCGTGGATTCGGCCGTCTCCCAGGTCACCACGATCACCAGGTTCTCGCTGCAGGCCGGGGCTCCCAGACGCCCTAGGAACGCGCCCGCCCAGCCCTCGTAGGTCAGCGGCTGCCCTGGAACGAGCCCCGAGCCGCTCGCCGTTCCCTCGCTGGCAGCTTCGATCGGACGCGATGCTCGTTCCCGCGCCTTCACGAGCTCGGCGAGGTAGGCGTTCCAGGCATCGAGCTCGGCCTGCACGTGGCGGGCTCGCGGGTCCTTGAGCGTGGCCCGCAACTCGCCGGCCGCCTCCGCGTACGCCGACGCGTCGGCCGCGAGCAGCACCCGTGTTCCCGTTCGTCGCACGACCGGCACCGAGCCCGGCTCTCGGTCTCCCGCCGCCTCGTACCGCTCGACGCGTCGGCTCGCTCGCTCGATGCGCTCGTACCAGCGCTCGATGCGCTCGAACCAGCGATCCACGTGGTCGCGCGCCCGCGCGATCTTCGCGTCGAGCGTCTCGATATCGGCGCTTCGGTGCGAGGACGCCGCGGCGAAGGGCACACCGACCGGGAGCGCGGTGAGCAGGAGCAGCACGAGCACGACGGCACAACGACGCATGGACGATCGGGGTATCGACGCCGCAAAGCCGCGCCTTGACCGGCGCCGCTGCGCCCTCCCCGAGCCCGACGTCAAGCCCGAGTCGCCTCGACCACATCGGCGGCCAGATCGTATCGGCCGAACTGCGGCATGAGGTAGATACCCGCGACGTCCTCCCCGCGGAGGGTCTCCACGAGCTCCAGGGCGATCTCACGGCCCACCCCCCAGGTGTCGCCGCCGGCACCCTCGATGCGAGCTCGCACCGACTCCGGGACCACGATCCCCGGCACTTCGTTGTGCAGGAAACTCGCATGGCGAGCGCTGAGGATCGGCAACAGCCCAGCGATGATCGGAACCTCGAGCTCGTGCCCCGCTTCCCTCTCGTAGGCGGATCGAAGCGCTCGAATGGGTGCGGCGTCGTAGACGGGCTGCGAGAGCAGGAAGGCCGCCCCGGCCAGAACCTTCTTGTGGAGCAGACGAACCTCGCGGCCGAGGTCGGGGGCGGCGGGCGCGACCGCGGCCCCGGCGAAGAACGCCGTCGGCTCACCGATCGTGCTCCCACGGCGGTCGATGCCTTCGTTGAATCCACGCGTGATCAGCTCGATCAGACCGGTCGCGGTGACGTCGACGTCGTTCAGCGTCTGCGGATACTCCCCGATGGCGACGGGGTCACCGACGCAGACGAACACGTTCCTGATGCCGAGGGCGTGAGCACCTAGAAGATCGCCTTGCAGGCGCAGCAGGTTGCGGCCGCGGGTCGGGAAGTGCAGCACCGTCTCGATGCCCGCTTCCTCCTGGATGGTGCGGCAGGCGGCCCAGGCACTCATGCGCATCTTCGCCATCGGAGAGTCGGCGACGTCGACGACATCGGCGCCGGCCTCACGCAGCGTCGTCGCGGCGGCGACGAGCGTGGCAACGCTCGTCGATCGCGGCGGCTCCATCTCGACGGCGACGACGAATCGCTCGCTCCTCAGGGCTGATTCGAGGGCTGACGGCTCGACCGACGCGTCGACGGACGGCAGGGTCGGCACCTCGGAACGCGTCTCGACCTGCAGGGGCCGTTCGGTTCGAGCCAGGGCGCGGGCGATCGCAGCCGTGTGCTCCGGACCCGTGCCGCAGCAGCCTCCGACGATGGAAGCCCCGGCGGCAACAGCCGCCACGGCGTGTTCCGCAACGTACGCAGGGGTCGCCGGATAGACGACGCGCCCGGCGACGCGGGTGGGGCCGCCCGCGTTGGGTCGCGCCGCCACCGGCACCCCGTCTGCTTCCGGCACCATGGCGCGCACGAGGCGGAGCATCTGTGCCGGGCCCTCGCCGCAGTTCACCCCGATCACATCGGCGCCCAGCTCCGCGAGTCGCGCGGCCACGCCGCCGGGGGTCGACCCCAGTGGCGTTCGGTCGTCTCGCGTGAAGCTCGCGCTGACGAGGACCGCGAGGGCGGGCGCCGCTTCCCGGGACGCGGCCAGCGCGACCTCCATCTCGCGAAGGTCGGTCTGGGTTTCGATCACGAGCAGGTCGGCGCCGGCGGCAGCGAGCGCGGAGGCCTGGGCTCGGTAGGCATCGAAGGCGTCCTCCGGTTGC
>JAOUEA010000071.1 GCA_029858935.1 Actinomycetota bacterium | reverse complement strand
AGGAGTCGAGATCCAGGGTCGCGTCGCCGGGCAGCACGTCGACCCACGACACGGTCGCCCCCGCGTCGCGCGCGGCGAGCACCCAGGGCCTGACGTTGGCGTCGTGATCGAGGCGCGTCACGACGATCTCGTCGCCGGGGCCGATCGTCCGTGCGAAGGAACGGGACAGGTGGAAGAGGAGTGAGGTCGAGTTCGGCCCGAAGACGATCTGACCGGGCTGGGCGCCGGCGAGATCGGCCCCGGCATGACGAGCTGCGGCCACGGCTTCCTCGAGCTGCTCGCTCGCCTCGAAGACGCCGTCCATGTTCGAGACGCCACGACGGTAGTGTGCGGCGACCGCCTCGATCACCGTGTCCGGCACCTGCGACCCGCCGGGAGCATCGGCGTAGACGACCCTTCGTCCGTCACGGCTTCGCGCGAGGGCGGGGAACCGGGAGCGGTACGCGGACAGGTCCGAAGCGGTCTTCACGGGACTACCTTCGTGCCAAGACGGGCCCGTCGACAACCCGGACCGAACGTGGAACGCGAGAGGGCGCCCGACGGGCGCCCTCTCGACGGGAGGTGGATGTGCGATCGACTCAGGCGGGTCGGTTCAGCTCCGCGCGCAGGCCGTCGGCCGTCAGCGCCTCGACGCGCGCCCGCAGATCGAGGTACAGCAGCACGCTCACGAGCGCCGCGAATGGCGCCGTGATGATCTGGGCGATCGCCTGGAAGATCCAGCCGATGAACCAATTGCTGCTGATCGCGCCCCCGATCGCGCCGATGATCCCGCCGACGACCGCGGTGATGATGGCCGCCAAGATGATGACCCCGACGGCGTGCCAGAAGTGGCCCTTGACCAGGTTCCACGACCGGCTCATCGCATCGGTGCCTCGCCGGTTCTCCACCACGAGGGCGGGGATCGCGACGGAGAACATCACCGCGAAGATCAGGCCGGGGATGATGAACAGGATCAGGCCGCCTGCGACGGCGAGGCCGACGAGGATCGAGATCAAGATCACGCTGCCGAACCGCGCGAACCCCCACTTGTACGAGGCATCGATGTCGACCGCATCGCCGATGCTGCCTTGCGCCGCGCCCCGCATGATCGCCGCTTGGAGCACGGCGCTGATGATCACTCCGATCAGAGCGGTCACGAGCGCGACGATGATCGCCGTGCCTGCGGCACGCGTGCTCACGGTCTCCACGGACTCCCCGAGGATCGTGATCGTCTCGGTATCGGGGGCGAAGACCACTCCACCGATGAACGCGCTGATGAATGTGAGCGGCACGACCACGATCGCGACGATCATGACCAGGTTTTGAGCGTTGGCCTTGTAGATCTCGAAGGCGGTGCTCATGATCTCCCCGACGCCGCGCGGTGGGAGGCCGGGCCCTCCTGCGCCTCCCTCGCCGCCGGGCGGCGGCGGAGGCGGGGGCGGGGTGGTGAAGCCACCCGAGTTGTCCATGATGGATCCCCCTATCTCTGCGAACGGACGGCGGCATCCTACGCCCCGCCCCACCGTGTGTGTGGGATGCGGGCGACCTGCCTAGTGGGCATCGTGCGGCAGTTCCAGGGGTCCCCACGAGGGGTCGGGACGCCACGAAGCCCAGTCCTCGTCGAACGGTGGCTCACGCAGCAGGATCTGTTCGACCGCGCGTTCGCCGGCCCACCGCACGTCCTTGGCCTCGGCCTCGGTCAGCAACCCGCGCTCGACGGCCTCGATCAGCTCGTCCTCGTCCTGCCATTCGTAGAGGTCTCGCGCGGGCGGGATGCGCACGTCCAGGAACCAGTCCGTGTAGTCGAACGGGTTGCCGTTGCCTCGTAGCGGGGACTGGATGTTCACGTAGTAGCCCTCGAACCTCCACGCTGTGTTCCAGCTGAGCAACACGGCATATGCGGTCTCCGGCAATGCGAACGACAGGACCGGGCGGTCGAGCACCGCGGGCTCCAGCTCCCACGTATCGTCGGAGAACCGGACCTCTGCGAGGTGTCGAGGATCGTTCAGCCATCGAGACCCAGGGGCGAAGTAGAATGACCGGTGATGATGAGGCACGTCATCGACGACACGGACGGGCCGGGCGGCGATCGTGCGATCGCGCCAGACCTCCCGCAGGGTCACGACGGTGCCGGGCGCGAGTGGCTCCGGCTCGTCGCCGTCGCCGGCGCCGATCAGTCGAGCCGCTCGGCCAGGGCCGTGAGGATCCGCTCCGCCGCCCAATCGAGGTCCTCCTGTGTCACGCACAGCGGGGGAGCCAGCCGCACCGTGGTCTCGTGCGTGTCTTTGGCGAGCACGCCCATCTCCATGAGCCGCTCGCAGACCGCCCTGGCTGGGGCGGCCTCGGGGGCGAGCTCGATGCCGACCCAGAGACCCTTGCCGCGCACTTCGGAGACGGCAGCGGCCGGGGCCTCGGCCCGTACGCGCTCGATCAACGCGGTGCCGAGCTCGTCGGAGCGCTGCTGATACTCTCCCGTGCCCAACAGCCTCAGCACCTCGATGCCGATCGCGCACGCGAGCGGGTTGCCGCCGAAGGTCGAGCCGTGCTCTCCGGGCCGGAAGACGCCGAGCACCTCGCGCGTGGACACGACCGCCGAGATCGGCACGATGCCCCCACCCAACGCCTTGCCGACCACGTAGACGTCGGGCTGCACGTCTTCGTGCTCGCAGGCGAAGGTGCGGCCGGTGCGGCCGAGTCCGGACTGGATCTCGTCGGCGATCAACAGCACGCGGTTGGCGTCGCACAACTGGCGGGCCCTTCGCATGTACCCCTCGGGCGGCACGATGACCCCCGCCTCACCTTGGATCGGCTCCACCAAGAACGCGACGACATCCGGGTCGGCGAGCGCGGCCTCGAGCGCCACGGCGTCGCCGTACGGCACGGTCTCGAACCCGGGCGTGAAGGGTCCGAAGCCACCCTTGGCGCTGGCGTCGGTCGAGAAGCTCACGATCGTGATCGTGCGCCCGTGGAAGTTGCCCTCGCACGTGACGATCTTGGCCCGGTCTTCGGGCACGCCCTTGACGTCATAGCCCCAGCGCCGGGCGGTCTTCACGGCCGTCTCCACCGCTTCCGCGCCGGAGTTCATCGGCAGCACCATCTCCATGCCGCAGAGCTCTGCGAGCCCCTTGCAGAACCGTCCCATCTGGTCGTTGTGGAAGGCGCGGCTCGTGAGCGTGACCTTGTCGAGCTGGGCGTGTGCGGCGGCGATCAGGTCGGGATGGCGATGGCCGAAGTTCAGCGCCGAATAGGCCGCGAGCATGTCGAGGTATCGCGTGCCCTCGACGTCGGTGACCCATGCGCCGTCGGCTTCGGCCACGACGATCGGCAACGGGTGGTAGTTGTGCGCGGAGTAGTGCTCGACGAGTTCGATGTGCCCGTCGGTGGTCGTGGGTGCGACATCGTCGCCGCCGGGCGAGGCGGGGGAGAGATGCCCCTCGGGATCGGCCACCGTCGTCATCGCTACCCCTTTCGCGCCGGTCCGCAATCACGCCCCGCGGGCGCCCCAGGATGATACGCGCCTTCACTTCGCAGGTCCGGCCGGCGAGCGGGCCGGCGACCTGAGCCGCGACCTGAGCCGGTCTTGACGGATGTCGCAACGTGGGCGTACATTCGGTCTCCGCTCGAACATATGTTCGATTCAGTGTCTGTGAGGCCGTCACGGTGACGAAGCGATTCGACGAGGAGATCAGGGTCGAACGTGACACCGGCATGCCGAGCGCGTTCGAGTGGCGGGGCCGGCGCTACGAGGTCGCCGACGTGATCGGCCGCTGGAAGATCGAGGGCCGATGGTGGTCCGATGGTCGCGACCGTGAGTACTGGCGGGTCGAGGCACGTGGCGGCGCCGTGTGGGATCTGTACTTCGACCGCGGCAAGGACCGTTGGCACATGGAGCGCCTGTGGGACTAGCGTGTCGCCGTGAGCGAGATACGCGTCTTCCCGTTCTTGGTCTCCGAGTTGCACCTCCCCGAAGCCGAGCGAGCGCTCCTGGGGGTCGAGTGGTGGCCGTCGTACGGACACGCGGTCGAACATCCCGGTGGTCTCTTCCTGTTCGACAACGGCGCCGGCTTCGGCAACGCCGAGATCGACACGACGTTCTCGCCGCGCGTCCGGCCGGTCGAGGACGCTCTCGAGGAAGCCGGCATCTCGCTCGGCGACGTGACGGGGGCGGCCAACTGCCACCTCCACTTCGATCACTGCGGACAGAACGCTCGGCTCCACGGCCTGCCGATCTTCGTGCAACGCTCCGAGTGGGTCATGGTCCACGAGCCCGACTACACGGTTGCGGAGTGGGTCGACGTGCCGGGGCTGACCTACGAGCTCCTCGACGGCGAGACCGAGGTCGCTCCCGGTCTCCGGCTGATCCCGACGCCCGGGCACACCGCAGGCCATCAGTCGCTGGTCATCGATGCCCCCGGGGGCGCGATCGTCCTTGCTGGTCAGGCGGTGCAGTCTCGCGGCGAGTGGGAGGGAGCCGAAGGCCAAGGAGCGTCGGGGCGCTCAGGCGCGACGGACCCCGACGTCTATGCGCACTCGGTCGATCGCTTGCGCTCGCTCGACCCGGCCCGTGTGCACTTCGCCCACGACCCGTCGATCTGGGAGCGCTGAGGGTCTCGAACCCCGACCCCCCAGATGATGGGGCGGCTCGTCCGCGTGGCCACGGTGCCCGGAGGGCTTCCCTGCGCCGAAGGGCTTCATCGTGATGGCTCCGTTCGTGCATCTCGACGTTCGATCGTGCTTCTCTCTGAAGGAAGGCGCGTTCACCCCGGAACAGCTCGCCAGGGCCGCGGCGGAGCTCGGCATGCCGGCGGTGGCGATGACCGATCGCGACGGGCTCTACGGCGCCGCCCGGTTCGTGCGTGCATGCGAGGCCGAGGGCGTGCGACCGATCCTGGGAGCCTCGCTCACGGTGCGTGCATCGCAGCCGGGCGGGTGGGCAACCGAACACGATGCCCACATCGTGCTGCTCGCGACCGACGAAGCCGGCTACGCGAACCTGTGCCGACTGATCACCGATGCGCACATGCTCGGCGAGCGCAGCGACCCGTGGGTCGACCCGATGCAGATCTGCGCACACGCGACCGGACTCGTCGCGATCGCCGGCCCCCGGTCGCATCCAGGGCGTGCCGCGGCCCAGGGGCGCATCGATCACGCTGCGCGCTTGCTCGATCCGTTCCGTGAAGCGTTCGGGCGGGAGCGGCTGTTCGTGGGTGTCGAGCACCGGCTCGAGCGGGAGTCTGCCGACGAGCTGCGATCGATGCTTCGGCTCGCCGCCCGCGTGGGCGTGCGCGCCGTCGCCACGAACCCGGTGCGCTACCTCGAGTCCGGCGACGCGTTCGTGGCCGATGTGCTCGAGTGCATGCGGCGCCTGGTGCCGCTTGCAGAGACGAACGTCACGCGCCGCAACGCAGAGGGCTGGTTCAAATCCGCCGACGAGATGCGGGCGCTCTTCGCCGAACGACCCGACCTCGCCGACGCGTCACTCGATGTCGCCGAGCTCTGCCGCTACGACCTCGGGCTCGGGCGCATCCACTTCCCGGACTTCCCGACGCCGCACGGTCGCAGCGCCGATGCCGTGCTCACCGAGCGGTGCTGGCGGGGGGTCCACGAACGAGGCATGCGCGAGGACGAACGCCTGCGCGACCGGCTCCACCACGAGCTCTCGATGATCCGGCGCATGGGGTTCGCGGCGTATTTCCTCACGGTGGCCGACGTCGTCGCCGACGTGAAGTCGATGGGGATCCGGGCGGCGTGCCGGGGGTCGGCCGCCGGCTCGCTCGTGTGCTACCTGACCGGCATCTCCGATGTCGACGCGCTCCGCCTCGACCTGTCGTTCGAGCGGTTCATGAATCCGATGCGCAAGGACCTGCCCGACATCGACATCGACGTGGAATCCGCCCGGCGCGAGGACGTCTACGACATGATCCTCGGCCGCCACGGCGAAGAGCGTGCCGGATGCGTGGCGATGATCGACACCTACCGTGCGCGCTCGGCGATCCGCGAGGTGGGCAAAGCCCTCGGCATGCCCGACGTCGAGGTCGGCGTCGTCGCGAAGTCGTTCCCGCACATCTCGGCGAGGCACCTGCGCGAGTCGATCGACCGCCTACCCGAACTGGCGGGCGTCAATCTGCGCTTCGAACAGATGCAGCGACTGATCGGCGTGGCCGAACGCATCGGTGGATTCCCGCGGCACGTCGCGTTGCACCCGTGCGGCATCGTGCTCGCGAGCCACGATCTGGTCGAGCGTGTGCCGCTCGAGCTCAGCGCCAACGGCCATCGCATGATCCAGGCCGACAAGGACGACGTCGAGCTGCTCGGGTATCTGAAGCTCGACGTCCTCGGCGTGCGCATGCTGAGCTCGATGCGCCATGCGCTCGACGAGATCGCGCGCACCACGGGGGAGAAGGTCGACCTCGACCGCATCGCCCTCGACGACCTCGAGACGTTTGAGACGATCCGCGCCTCCGACACGCTCGGGTGCTTCCAGATCGAGTCGCCCGGCCAGCGCGAGCTGCTGCAGAAGCTGCAGCCGGACCGGTGGGAGGACCTGGTCGTCGACATCTCGCTGTTCCGGCCCGGGCCGGTGAAATCCGACATGATCGCGCCGTACCTGCGACGGCGATCGGGCATGGAACGTCCGGTGTACATCCATGCCGGCCTGCGAGGGCCGCTGCAGGAGACGTTCGGAGTGATCGTCTTCCACGAGCAGGTGATCAGGACGCTCGCGGCGCTCGCCGGCTACACCGAGACCTACGCCGACCACATCCGGCGCCATCTCGACCGCGACGACATGTTGCCGGGCTTCGAGGCCGACTTCCTCGAGCGGTCCACGGCTCGCGGCGTCGACCGCACGGCCGCCGAGCAGATCTGGTACGCCGTGACGCAGTTCGCCTCGTTCGGCTTCTGCAAGGCGCACGCGGCGGCGTTCGCGGTGCCGACCTATCAGAGCGCCTGGCTGAAGACGCACTATCCGGCACACCTGTTCGCGGGTCTGCTCACCCACGATCCCGGCATGTACCCGCGACGGTTGATCGTCGAGGACGCGCGACAGCACGGCATCCCGATCCTGCCGCTCGACGTGAACTCGAGCGAGCCCGACTACGTCGTCGAGGAGGTGCCCTCCGACGACGTTCCGACCTGGGGGGTGCGCCTCGCGTTCCAAGACGTGCACGGCATCAGCGACGCCGAGATCCGGTCGATCATGTCGGCGCGAGCCGACCGGGCGTTCCGCGACGTGGAGGACTTCATGCGTCGCACCGTCGTGAGCCGTCCGGTGACCGAGGCGCTTGCGCATGCCGGTGCCTTCGACGCGCTCGAGCGCCAGCGCCGCCGGCACCTCTACGTCGCGATGACCGCCGAGCCCGAACGCGAAGGCGACCAGCTCACGCTCACGATGGATGCCGACCCCGTCGAGGGACACCGCTTCAAGGACTACTCCGACGCCGAGGTGGTGCGGGCCGAGCTCGAGGTGTTGGGGCTCGACGCCACCCGGCACATCGTGAGCTTCTACGAGCCGCTGCTCGCCGACCTGGGGGTGACGCGGGCAGAGGATCTCCGACGCACCCGTGGGGGCTCGAAGGTGATCGTGGCCGGGGTCAAGGTCGCGTCGCAGACCCCGGCGATCCGCAGCGGTCAGCGCATCATCTTCCTCACGCTCGATGACGCGACCGGTCCGGTCGAGGTCACGGTGTTCGAATCGGTGCAGCCGAAGGTGGCCAAGACGGTGTTCCACGGGTATGCGCTGGCGGTCGCGGGCGAGCTGCGTCGCACGGGGGTCGGCGGGGTGAGCGTGGTCGCCGAGGAAGTCTGGGATCTCTCGGCGCTGCATCGAGCCAGGGGCGAAGGCTGGCTGCGCGACGCCGTGCGGGGCGAGGTGCGTGGTCCCGATACCGGCAGCGCGAGCACCGGCCCGCGCGTGCTCTGGCACGCGAGCCCCGGCTCCGCGGGATGATGGGAGCATGACCGCAGGATCACCCCGTGGCCGCTCGCTGCCGGACGAACGACCGCCCGAGCCGATGCTGCATGTCGACCTCGATGCGTTCTATGCCTCGGTCGAGGTGTTGAAGGACCCCTCGCTCGCCGGCAGGCCCGTGATCGTCGGCGGAGTCGGAGGACGCGGCGTCGTGAGCTCGGCGTCCTACGAAGCCCGTGAGTACGGGGTGCGCTCGGCGATGCCCACGGTTCGGGCGCGACGGATCTGTCCCGACGGCGTGTTCGTGCCTCCCGATTTCGAAGCCTACAAAGCGCACTCGAACCGGTTCCGCGAGGTGCTGCTGGCCCACACGCCCCTCGTCGAGCCGATCTCGCTCGACGAAGCCTTCCTCGACGTGGGCGGGGCGACGATGTTGTTCGGCGATCCCCCTAACATCGCGGCGCGCATCCGAGCCGAGGTCGAGCGAGAGGTGGGTGTGACCTGCTCGGTGGGGGTCGCGTCCACGAAGTTCGTGGCGAAGCTGGCCAGCGATCACTGCAAGCCCAACGGCATGCTCGTGGTGCCCGCCGACGGGGTGCTCGCCTTCCTCGGACCGCTGCCGGTCGGACGGCTCTGGGGAGTGGGGAAGAAGACCGGCGACGTGCTCTCGCGATTGGCGGTCCGCACGATCAGCGACCTCGCGGCAACCCCCGAACCGATCCTGGCTCGCTTGCTCGGCGCACAGCACGCCACGCACCTGTCTCAGCTCGCGCAGGGCATCGACGACCGCGGCGTCGTGCCCTACGAAGCCCCGAAGTCGGTCGGCAACGAGGAGACGTTCGAGCACGACGTCGACGACGACGAGACCCTGCTGCGGGAGTTGTTGGCCCTCTCGGGGAACGTGGCCTCACGCCTGCGGGCCGACGGCTACCGAGCCCGCACGGTCACGATGAAGGTGCGCCTCGCGACCTTCACCACGCTCACCCGTTCGAAGACGATGGCCGACGCCACCGATGTGGGCGCCGACCTGTACCGCGCCGTGGCAGATCTCTACAAAGCGCTTCCGGGGCAACGGCGCCGGGTGCGCTTGCTCGGCGTCCAGGCGACCGGCCTCGTTCCCGCCGGCGCCGAGCAGCTGGCTCTGCTGCGTGGAGAGCGCTGGGGCGACGTGGAGCGGGCCATCGATCGCATCGAACAGCGCTTCGGCAGCGGTTCCGCGATGCCCGCGTCGCTGCTCGATCGCTCGAAGCACGGGCACCAGTTCTGATTCCGAACTGGTGCCCCAGGTCGGGAAGCCTCCCTATAATCGAAGGGTGCCCCTGAGCGAAGACGAACAGCGCATCCTCGAGGAGATCGAGCGAAGGCTGGCCGAGGACGACCCCAAGCTGGTCGAGCAGGTCGGCCGTACCGATCTGTACTCGCACCTCGCTCGTCGCATCAAGCTCGCAGCGATCTCCTTCGTGCTGGGCTGCGTGCTCTTGCTGCTGTTCGTCGTGAGTCCGTGGATCGCCGCGATCGGGTTCATCACGATGATCGGGTCTGCGTTGTTGATCTACCGCTACCTGGGCCAGCTCGGCCGCGACCAGATACGGGCGATGCAATCCGACGGCGGGTCGCTGACCGGCATCATCGGCCGGCTGGCGGCGCGGTTCCGCCCGCCGACGCAGGCCGACGAGGAGTAGCCGCCGCAGCCGGCGCGTCGTCCACTAGCCCGTTCGGGTGGTTCCGCGACCATCGTGACCTCGCGGCTTGCCGCCCTTCCTCACGCTGTTGTACAACGGGGTCCCCTTCCCCCCGGGCGCGAAGCCGTCGGTCGATGCTCCATGGATTCGTCCGCACGGCTGGGCGAGCCGACAGCTGGAACCGAGAAGTCGAGATCGAAGGGGCACGCGTCCGGATGGAGGGATTCACCGCCCACCAGGCCTGCAAGTTCACGGAGTGCACGCCGCGCCAATTGAGGTATTGGGACGAGATCGGATTGGTGAAGCCATCGGTGCAAGGCACCGGTGGCCGACCGGGCGTGCCGCGGCTCTATGAGTTCCGCGACCTCGTCGCACTGCGGGTCGTGAAGTCGCTGCTCGACGGGGGCATGTCGTTGCAGCGCGTCCGCCGATCGTGGGAGTTCCTGAACAAGAAAGCGGGCATGGACAAGCACCTGTCCGAGGTGAAACTCGTCACCGACGGTCAGAGCATCTTCAAGATCTGTCGCCGTGACGGCGAGGTGATGGACGCGCTCCGAGACGGGCAGATGGCGTTCTTCGTCGCGATCGACGACATCGCGAGCAGTGTCGACACCGATGTCCGACAGTTCCAGGACGACCGTGAGAAGTTCGTGCGGGCGCTCCGAGAGGCTGCGGCCCAGACGATCACGGCCACGTCCTGACGGATCCCCCTCGGCCGGGCTGCGTTCAGCGTCTGCGATAAGGCCCCACGAGCCGCTGGGCGAGTCCCGCGCGACGCCGCATCTCCCGCACCACCGCCTGGCTCGCCTTGCTCGCCGCCTCGACGTCGTCGCGATCGAGGTCTCGCCCCGCGTAGGCGGCGTCGGTCGCGAGCCGGGTCAGACGGTCGAGATCGCCGTCGACCATCGATCCGGAGGAGTGCACGGCGCGACGGTATTCCTCCAAGGTCTGCCCGGGTGCCCTGGCGTGGCCGAGCTCCGCGGCGCGATCGCTGAACACGTCGTAGGTCGCGAGGATCACGCTGCGCGGGGCCGAACCGGCCCGGCGCACCCGGCCGCGGCGTCGCCAGGCGTGCGCCAGTGGCACCGCGGTCAACACCCCGGCGAGGGTCAGCAGGCCGGCGAGGAGGATGTTTCTCGCGCTCAGTGGGCCCGGGTCCACCGCGAGCGCAGCGGCGCCGAAGACCGCTCCAGATCCTCGGATGCCTCGCGCGCCGCTCGCGCTCGGCCGCAGTCCTTCACGCTCGGCCGCGGTGAGGAACGACTGGCCCTCGGCGCCGCCGGCGCTGCCTTGTCCACGAGGGCCGCCGGGCCCGCAGGAGCTGCCGTCGGGGTTGACGCAGACGTCCGCGAGATCGGGGTCGGTGTATGGGTACGCTGTCACGTTCTGCCGCCCGGGCGTCGGCTCGAATGGAACCCACCCGAATGACGGGAACAACACCTCGACCCAGGAATGCGCGTTCTCGGTGGTCACGACGAGCCGGCCGGTCTCCTCGTCGAGCCCTCCGGGTGTGAAGCCCACCGCCAGGCGTGCCGGGATGCCGAGCGTCCGAAGCATGACCGCCATCGCGCTGGAGAACTGCTGGCAGAAGCCGACCTTCGTGCGGGTCAGGAACTCGACCATCGCCTGATCGCTCGAGGAGCCCGGCACCTCCGCGTCGTAGCTGAAGCCCCACCGGGGATCGATGAACCGGTCCTGGATCGCGATGATCTCGTCATAGGTCGTCGGTGCCCCGGCCGACC
>JAOUEA010000267.1 GCA_029858935.1 Actinomycetota bacterium | reverse complement strand
TCGCTCTCGAACACGCCGGATTCGAATCCGTGATGATCAACTCGAACCCCGAGACGGTCTCGACCGACTACGACACGTCGAGCCGGCTCTACTTCGAGCCGCTCTCGCCTGAGGACGTGCTCGCGGTCTGCCGCGTGGAACAGCCCGTCGGCGTGATCGCCCAGTTCGGGGGCCAGACTCCGTTGAGGCTCGCGAGGGTGCTCAGCGAAGAGGGATTCCGTGTGCTCGGCACCTCGCCTGACGCTATCGATCTCGCCGAGGATCGCGGGAAGTTCGCAGAGATCCTGGCCGACCTCGAGATCGCTGCGCCTCCGCACGGCGAGGCGCGTACGATCGAAGAGGCTCGGGAGATCGCACGGCGGATCGGCTATCCCGTCGTGGTTCGTCCCTCCTATGTGCTGGGTGGCCGCGCGATGGAGATCGTCTACGACGGAGAGGAACTCGAGACGTTCGTTCGAACGGCCGCGGAAGCCTCGCCCGACCACCCCGTCTTGATCGACCGGTTCCTCGAAGGGGCGATCGAGGTCGACGTCGACGCGGTCGCCGATGCGACGGGCGAGGTCTTCGTCGGCGGGGTGATGGAACACATCGAGGAAGCGGGGGTGCATTCGGGCGACTCCAGTTGCCAGATCCCACCCGCCACGCTGTCCGACGAGGAACTCGACACGATCGAAGACATCGTGCGTCGGGTGGCTCGACGCCTCGGGGTCGTCGGCCTGTTGAACATGCAACTCGCCGTGAAGGACGAGCGGATCTGGGTGATCGAGGCCAACCCGCGATCATCACGCACGGTGCCCTTCGTCTCGAAGGTCGTGGGCGTGTCGCTCGCCCGCATCGCGGCTTGGGTGCTCGTCGGGCGCACGCTCGCCGACATGATGGGCGACGGAACCCTTCCCCCCGATGCTCACCACTACCGGCACCTGCCCTACACAAGTGTCAAAGCGGCGGTGCTGCCCTTCGGGAGGTTCCCGGGAGTCGACACCGTGCTCGGCCCCGAGATGAAATCGACCGGGGAGGTCATGGGTGTCGATGCGGATTCGGGCATGGCGCTCGCGAAGGCGATGGTCGCTTCGGGCCACGCCCTGCCCACCGATGGCACCGTGTTCGTGAGCGTCGCGAACCGCGACAAACGGGCGATCGTGTTCCCGGCGAAACGGCTGGCCGACCTGGGTTTCAGGCTCGTGGCGACCGGTGGCACCGCCGGGGTGCTGCAGCGTGCGGGCATCCCCGTGGAACGGGTCGCCAAGGTGAGCGAGGGTCCGGACAACGTGGCGGAGATGATCCGCGGCGGTCACATCGACCTCGTGATCAACACGCCGTTCGGACGTGGGCCGCGAACCGACGGCTACTTCATCCGGACCGCCGCGGCGAGCGCGAGCGTTCCGAGCGTCACGACGTTGCAGGGCGTGTTCGCGGCGGTCCGGGGCATCGAGGCGCTGCTCGGCCCCGCGACCGAGCCGCGTTCGATCCAGGAGTACCATGCCGAGGCGATGGCCGAGCCGACGCAGGGGCGTCTCACGTTCGAACAAGCCTCGGTCGCCACAAGGGCCGGGGAGCCACCCGCGTGAAGCGCGTCCGCGCAGAGATCCTCTCGACACGGAAGCTCGGCGCGTACCGATCGCTGACGCTGGTGGCTCCCGAGATCGCCGAGACGGTCCGCCCCGGCCAGTTCCTGGCCGTGAAGATGCCTGAAGGGCGCGAGTTCCTGCTCCGGCGGTACTTCGCCGTCCACCAGGCGTCGAGGCGCGGGGGGTGGGCGGGTACGCTCGAGTTCGTGGTCGATGCGGGGGGCCCGGGCACCGCGTGGCTGAGCTCGGTCAAGGCGCATGAGTTCCTCGAGGTGATCGGACCGCTCGGCACCGCCTTCGCGTTCCCCAAGCGCCACACCAACTGCTTGCTGGTTGCCGAGGGACATGGCGCCGCGTCGCTCTACTTCCTGGCACAGGAGTTGCTCGCCAGACACAAGCGCGTGGACATGGTGGTCGGTGCCGAGACCCTGGAGCGGGTGTTCAAGCCCATCGAGGGCAAGCGACTGTCGCAGACGTTCTCGATCGTCACGAGCGACGGGACGCTCGGGGAGCGGGGCTCGGTGAACGACGTCCTGGGCGATGTCGCCGAGGCCACGGGCACCGAGGTGCTCTACGCCGCAGCTCCTTCGACCACCCTCGCGAAGGTTGCGGCCTTGTGCCAGGAACGCGGCATCCCGGCGCAGGTGTTCGTCGAGGAACGCATGGGTTGCGGCCTCGGCTTGTGTCACACGTGCGTGGTACCGGTCGCGCGGAAGGACGGGACTGGCTACGATCACCTTCGCGCCTGCGTCGAAGGCCCCGTGTTCAACCCGGCCCGCGTGCTCTGGGATCGCTGGCTCTCCGAGGAGCCGACGATGCTTCCGACCCCGCCCGAAGGCTTGCCGGTGGTGCGGTCATGGCCGGGGTGAAGCGATCGCTGGCCGTCGACCTCGGTGGACTTGTCGTGCCGACGCCGGTGATGATCGCGGCGGGGTGCGCAGGCGCAGGGCGTGAGCTGGCAGGACTCGTCGACCTGCGCAAGGTCGGCGGCATCGTGAGTCGATCGGTGACGATCGAGCCTCAGAAGGGATCGCCGGCGCCGAGGATCGCCGAGTCGGCTGCGGGCGTCGTGTGGTCGACGGGGCTGCAGAACCCAGGCATCGACGGCTTCGTCGCCGACGAACTCCCACTGCTCGCGGCGCTGCCGACCCATGTGGTCGTGTCGGTCGCCGGAGGCTCCCTCGAGGAGTACGTGCGACTCACGGGCGCGCTC
>JAOUEA010000070.1 GCA_029858935.1 Actinomycetota bacterium | reverse complement strand
GACGTGGTCGACGTCGATCGCAAGGGCGAACCGAGCAAGTGGGTGACCTTGCGGGCGGCCCGGTTCCTGAAGTCGGCGCTGGGATGACACCGAGGCCGGTTCGATCCTCGACCCTGGGTACACTCGACGACATGCCTGAACTGCCCGACGAGCTGCAGAACCGTCCGCCGCGAGCGGCTGGACAGGAGCCGACCGCGTTGCTCACCCTCGACGCGTACCTACGGGTGAAAGCGGAGCTCGAGGAGCTCACCACGACCGGCAGGGAACGCATCACCGAGAAGATCAAGGTGGCACGGGAGCACGGCGATCTGAAGGAGAACGCGGAGTATCACGCGGCCAAGGACGAGCAGGGTTTGATGGAGTCGAAGATCCGCAAGCTCCAGCACATGCTGCAAGACCCGGAGATCGTCGAGGCACCCGCGCACGCGGACGAGGTCGCGCCCGGAATGCTCGTGACGATCCGTCCGGTCGACGACGAGGTCGACGACGAGGAGACCTACCTGTTGGCCGAACACGCAGAGGAACGGGCACCCGGCGCTCGCACGGTGACGACGACCTCGCCGCTCGGTGCCGCACTCCTCGGAGCAGCCGAGGATCAGGAAGTCGCCTACGAGGCTCCGGCGGGCACCGTCCGCTACCTGGTCGTCGGGTTCGAGCCGTTCGCGGGGTGACCGCGAACTAGTCTGGTATGGACTAGTGACGGACGATCGCACCGGCCGGCCCGAGCGTGAAGCTCCACGCGTGCGAGACATGCCGCCGCCTCGCAAGAACGAGAGCGCCGCCGGCGGCGCGATGCAGCGGTTGCTCGCATGGCCTTACCGAGCGATCCTCGCGTTCCTGATCTGGACGGGGGTGCGGCCGTGGCAGCTCACCCTGCTCTCGCCCGTGTTCATCGTGGCCAGCGGCTGGCAGATCGTCGTCGGCAACTGGGTCGTCGCCGGATCGCTGCTGATCGTCGGCAGTCTGCTCGATGTCTTCGACGGATCGGTGGCCCGCCACCGAGGTGAGGAAGGGCGCTCGGGCGCGTTCATGGACTCCGTGCTCGACCGCGTCTCCGACATGGTCCTGTTCTCGTGTCTGTTCTGGAACCTCGCCTCTCAGGGGGAAGCGGTGCAGGCGGCGCTCGCGCTGTTGACGCTGATCGTCAGCCTCGGTGTGAGTCAGATCCGTGCCGAGGCCGAAGCGGTGGGGATCAAGCTGACCGAGGGGTTGTTCCAACGCCTCGAGCGCATGCTCGCTCTCATGATCGGCTTGTTGATCCCGGCGATGATGTTCCCCGCGCTTGTCGCCCTCGCGGCATTGGGTGTGTTCACCGTCGTGCAGCGAGGGTTCACCGCGTTGTCGCGAGCATGAAGGAGGAAGCTGACGGCATGGACTTCGTTCGGGTCGGAACCCTCGGCGAGATCGCCGAGGGTGACATGCGGGCATACGACACGCCGGCAGGCAGGGTGACCATCGCTCACGTCGAAGCGCACCTCTACGCCTTCGGCGACGAGTGCACCCATCAGGGGTGCTCGCTCGCCGAGGGAGAGTTCGACGATCGGGCCGCGACGGTCGAGTGCCCCTGCCACGGCAGCGTGTTCGAGGTGGAGAACGGCGAGCCGATCGAGGGCCCGGCGGCCGATCCATTGCCGGTGTACCAGGCACGAGAGGTCGACGGCTGGGTCGAGGTAGCCACCCGTCCCGGCGAGGGATAGGCTCGCGAGTTCCGGACACCGCGCCAGGAAGGTTCTTGAGTGATGAGCGACGTTCGCACCCGCTTCGACCTGCAGCCGGACCAGATCCCGACGGCGTGGTTCAACATCATGCCCGACATCGTGAAGGCCGGCATGGAGCCGCTGCCGCCGCTCAGTCCCCAGACCAAGGAGCCGATCGGGCCGGACGATCTCGCGCCGCTGTTCCCGATGTCCCTGATCGGCCAGGAGGTCTCGACCGACGAGTGGGTCGATGTCCCCGGTGAGGTGATCGACGCCTACAGGGCGTGGAGGCCATCACCGCTGTCTCGCGCGACGCGGCTCGAGCAGTCACTCCAGACGCCCGCCCACATCTACTACAAGTACGAGGGCGGCTCGCCGGCCGGCAGTCACAAGCCCAACACCGCCGTCGCGCAGGCCTACTTCAACAAGGAAGCGGGCATCCGCCGCATCGCGACCGAGACCGGTGCCGGCCAGTGGGGATCCGCGATGGCATTGGCCTGCCAGATGTTCGGCCTCGAATGCGACGTGTACATGGTGAAGGCGTCGTACGACCAGAAGCCGTACCGGCGCGTGTTCATGGAGACGTTCGGCGCCGGGGTCGTCGCCTCACCGAGCGACAAGACCAACAGCGGGCGGGCGATCCGCGAGGCACACCCCGATTCCACCGGCTCCCTCGGCATCGCGATCAGCGAGGCCGTCGAAGACGCCGCCACGCACGAGGACACGAACTACGCGCTCGGCAGCGTGCTCGGCCACGTGCTGTTGCATCAGACCGTGATCGGGCTCGAGGCGCAGCAGCAGATGGCGATGGCCGGCGAGCAGCCCGATGTCGTGGTCGGCTGTGTCGGCGGCGGGTCGAACTACGCGGGCATCTCCTACCCGTTCATGGCCGGGAAGCTGCGGGGCGAGACGCCCGACATGCGGTTCCTCGCGACCGAGCCGGCCGCATGCCCGACGCTCACCAAGGGGCGGTTCGCCTACGACTACGGCGATACGTCCCGGCTCGGACCGATCGTGCCGATGTACACGCTCGGCCACGACTTCGTGCCGGCGCCTGTTCACGCAGGAGGCCTGAGGTACCACGGCGATTCGCCGTCGCTGTCGCTGCTCGTGAAGCACGGACACATGGATGCCGTCGCCTACACGCAGAACGAGATCTTCGAAGCCGGGCTCCTGTTCGCCAAGACGCAGGGCGTGTTGCCGGCACCCGAGGCGAACCACGCGGTGAAGGGCGCGATCGACGAGGCGATCGCCGCCCGCGAAGCCGGCGAGGAACGCGTGATCCTGTTCAACCTGTGCGGCCACGGGCACTTCGACATGCAGGCCTACGACGACTACCTCGCGGGCTCGCTCCCGGACTTCGAGTTCGACGCCGCCGATGAGGAAGCCGCGCTCGCGAACCTTCCCGAAGTGTCGATCCCGGTCTGAAGCGGGCCGGGCCGCGGTCAGTCGGCGAGCGCCTTCGGCGTGAGACGGAACTGATCCACCACGGCCTCGGTGACGGCCTCGGCGACCAGTTCGTAGCCGCGCGGGGTGAAGTGCAGTCCATCTGCTGCGCGGATCACTTCTGCCTTCCCGTCCTGCCAGTGGAAGGGTGTGTACTGCCCGTCGCGGGTCGAGAATCGATCCCAGGTGTCGACGTACAGGGCGTTGGGCTCGGGGATGACCACGCGCTCGAAGATGTCGTTCTGCCGCTGCATCACGTCCCAGCGCTCCTTGCGCTGCACGATCGGTAGGCCCACCCACGCGACGTGAGCCCCACCGTCGACCGCGATCCGCGAGAATTCCTCGACGCGCGCCTCGTAGCCTTTCGGCCACTCGAACGAGCCGATCTCGGCAACGGTCTTCCCGCCGGGCGACTGCAGGCTCTGGTTGTCGTTGTCTCCGATCATCACGACCACGAGATCGGGCTCGAATCCGTTCTCGATCTGGCGCATGGCGGTCATCCAGTCGAAGTAGTCCAAGCGCGAAAGCCCGGTTGAGATCCGACCCTGGCGTGAGAGCCGCACGAGCTGCGGCCGGAACTCGCGCTCGAGGTAGACGCCGAGGCCCGCTGCGAGTGAGTCGCCCACCACGACGACTCGCAGCTCGTTCGTGGGGGTAGGCCGGCGGATCTTCGAGTCCTTGGTCACCGGCCCCTCCGGTTCGGGCGCGACCGAGACCGACGGTCCGACGGTCGGGAGCTCCTCGGGCTCCGGCACGTCGATCGTGCCACCAGGCGCGGCGTTGGGATCGCGCCCGAACGCCCTCATCACGCCGTCGGTCACCGACGTCAGCGCCACGGCGTCTGCGATCGCAGCGACCGGCCGCAACACCCACAGCGACACGGTCCGACGGGTTCCGAGCGGCTGTGCCTCCGACGAGCGCTTCAGGCTCGGCGCATACAACAAGCCCCAGACGAGGAGGGCGACGAGCATGGCGATCAGGACCCGGCCGGCGGGCATCGTCTCGCGCCCGTGCGGCACCGCAGCGCGCGCTTCGTCACCCCGGGGGTCCGGGTGCTCCAACGTGGGATTCGGGTCGTCCGTCGTGTTCGAGCGTGTCATCGGTGCCTCAGAACTGGAAGTAGATGAAGGGTGCCACGCCCTGGGGTCCGAGCGTGGCGATCACGAACAAGGCGGCGGCGCCCGCCAGACCCATCGGCACGGGTCGCCACCGGGACATGCGCTCCTGCATCACGAGGGCGGGGCCCCGCGGCACGTACTGCAGGCTCAGCATGAGAGCGATCGTGCCCACCACGAGCGGTGTGACCACTTCGGTCGGCGTGGCCCAGCCGACCACCAGCCGGCCGAGCAACGTGAGCGCGGTTCCCATCGAGTCCGCGCGGAAGAACGTCCACCCGACACAGACCAGCGCGAAGGTCGAGAGGCGCTGACCCCACACGACCATGGGGGTCTCGGGCCGCGGCGGAAGATGCGCGCGTTTCCAGGCCCCGACCGCCTGTCCGATGCCGTGATACAGACCCCAGAACACGAACGTCCAAGCGGCGCCGTGCCACAACCCACCCAGCACCATCGTCACGACGATGTTCACGTACATGCGCACGTCGCCGCGCTTCGAGCCACCGAGCGGGATGTAGAGGTAGTCGCGCAACCAGCGCGAGAGCGTCATGTGCCATCGGCGCCAGAAGTCCTGTAACGAGCGCGCCGAGTACGGCCGGTCGAAGTTCTGCGGGAACTGGAACCCAAGGAGCCTCGCAAGGCCGATCGCGATGTCGGTGTAGCCGCTGAAGTCGGTGTAGATCACGACCGCGTACGCGACCATCGCGAACGCGGCGTCGATGGCCGAGTGCGACGAGGGGTCGCCGAACACCGGGTCGACCACGGTGGAAGCGAGGAAGCTCGACACGACCACCTTCTTGAACAACCCGCCGAAGATCAGCCAGGAGGCCCCTGCGATGTCGACGTGTCGCGGATCGCGACGCACGTCCAGTTGGGGGATCAGCTCGTCGGGCCGTACGATCGGCCCCGCCACGAGGTGCGGGAAGAACGACAGGTACAAGAAGACGTCGATCCAGCTCGCGACGTGCGTATTGCCCCGATACACGTCGACGATGTAGCTGATCGCCATGAACGTGAAGAACGAGATACCGACGGGCAGGATCAGCTGCACGAGCGGCAGCCCCAGGTTGAGGCCGAGCGAGCTCGCGGTGTTCGTGAGGTTGAGCGAGAAGAAGCCGTAGTACTTGAAGTACAGGAGCGGCGCGATGGTGAGCGCGATGCCGCCCGCCATCGCGATGCGCCGGCGCATCTCGTCGGAATGGCGCGAGATCGCGAGCGCACCGACCTGGGAGGCCCCCGACACGCCCGCGAGCAGCCACACGAAGTGCACGTCCCACCAGGCGTAGAAGACGTAGCTCGCCCCGATCATGAAGAGCTTCCAGGGCAAGGGTTTCGGGTTCAGCAGCCAGTGGCCCAGGAAGACCAGGGCGAAGAAGATCGCGAAATCGATCGTGGGGAAGAGCATCGACGAAGAACCCTAGCGCACGGTGGAGCCGCCACCGCCGAGGCGAACTGCGGCTGTCAAGCCTGCGCCAGACGGCGTTCCAGGAACGATCGCTCCGCCGGATTCGTCGAGAGCTCGAGCGCACGGCCGTACGCGGTGGCAGCCTCATCGTGGCGTTCGAGGCGCCGCAGCAGATCGGCGCGCGCCGCATGGAACAAGTGGTAGCCGTCGAGATCTTCGGCGAGTCCGTCGAGCAAGGGTAGGCCGGCCGCGGGTCCGTCGGACATCGCCACCGCCACGGCCCGGTTCAGTTCGACCACCGGGCTCGCCGTGGCGGTGGCGAGCGCTCCGTAGAGGCTGGCGATCTGCGGCCAATCGGTGTCCTCGGGTCTCGGCGCCTGCGCATGCAGCGCGGCGATCGCAGCTTGCAGCTGGTACGGCCCGGGCGCGTGCAAGGTGATCGCCCGATCGAGCACCTCGACGCCTTCGTCGATCATGTCGTGGTCCCAGCGACCTCGATCCTGGTCCTCCAACAGCACCAGCTCACCCGCGGCGTCCGTGCGGGCGTCGCGCCGAGAATGCTGCAAGAGCATCAGCGCCAGCAGGCCGTTGACCTCTGGTTCTCCCGGCAACAGGTTGTCGACCGTGCGCGTCAGCCAGATCGCTTCCTCGCAGAGGTCGATCCGCATTAGGGCCTCGCCACTCGTGGCGCTGTAGCCCTCGTTGAAGACGAGGTAGAGCACGGCGAGTACGCCGCCGAGCCGTTCGGCCAGCAGGTCTCTGGGCGGAACCCGGTAGGGGATACCGGCCTCGCGGATCTTCCTCTTCGCCCGCACGAGACGTTGCGCGACGGTGGGCTCGGGTGCCAGGAACGCGCGCGCGATCTCCCGGGTCGAGAGGCCGCCGACGGTACGCAGGGTGAGGGAGACTCGCGACTCCATCGGCAGTGCCGGGTGGCAACAGGTGAAGATCAGACGTAGACGCTCGTCGGGGATCTCGTGCATCTCGTCGTCCCATCGCTCGAGGGCGCGCAGCTGCTCGGCCGCTTCGGCCTTCGTCCCTCCGACCCTCGCCCGACGGATCCGGTCGATGGCCCGGTTGCGGGCCGTCGTCGTGATCCAGGCGCCCGGGTTGTCGGGGACGCCGTCGCGCGGCCACCGCTCGAGGGCGATCGCGAACGCATCCTGCACCGCGTCTTCGGCGAGATCGAAGCTTCCGACCGCACGGATCAAGGCCGCGACGGCTCGTCCCGACTCGCGCCGGAAGAGGCGATCGACGACCGCGTCCGTCGACCCTGTCAACCCTGAGGCGCCTCCGCAGGCAGATCCAACACCGGCCGCACCTCGATCGTGCCGTACATCGCGCCGGGGCACTCGGAGGCCGCCTCGATCGCATCGTCGAGGTTCTCGGTGTCGATCAGGTAGTAGCCGCCGAGCGTCTCCTTCGTCTCGGCGAAAGGACCGTCGGTCACGATGCGCTCACCGTCCCTCAGGCGGACGCTGGTCGCGTGTTCCACGCCCTGCAGAGCGTCGCCCGCCCGCATCCATCCCTTGGCGCTCAGCCACTCGCTGTAGTCGTACCAGCGCTTCATCTCGGCAGCCTGCTGTTCCTCGCTCATCTCGGGGAACCCCTCCATGTCGCCGTAGATCAACAGCATGTACTGCATCCGGCCCTCCTCCTCATCTCACGGCTCGTCTCGCCGCATCCGTTGAAACGACGAACGACCCGACCGTTCCTCGACATCCTGCCGGAAGCTCCTGCCCCCGGGAATGGGGCTGCCGGGGGACATCGGGAAGCGTGCGGGGCTCAGGTAGCCTGAGACATCAGGATCGGCGCCGGCTTCGTGAAGGGGCGTCGATCTCCATCACACGGAGGAGAGCCGATGTCCCGCGAGAGCGATTGGGCTGTGTTCGAGAAGGCGTGCGAGATCACCGCATCGGCGGTCCGGGGAACGATGAACGGCAGCGATGGGCAGCAGCCCTCGTTCGTGGCAGACGTGTTCCGCTCGATCCACGAGGCGCTGAAGGCCGCAGCCGACGAGATGCCGAACAAGGATGCCAAGGCGGGGTTCTGAGCGGCGTGGAGGGGACGACTGATCTCAGCCACGACGCGTGACATCGCGCATCGAAACGATGCCGACCACGCGACCGGATTCCACCACGGGCAGATGGCGGAACCCGAACGCGAACATCGATTCCAGCGCTTCGTGGGCGTCGACCTCCGGTCCGATCGTCTTCGGGTCCATCGTCATGAATTCCGTGACCGGATGATGCTCGGCGTCGAAGTCGGAGCCCACCGCGCGCAGCACGTCGCGCTCGGTGAATATGCCGACGAGGCGATCGCCGTCGAGCACGAGCGCGCTGCCCACCTGGTGGGTACTCATCATCGTGGCGGCATCGGCGATCGTCGTGGTGGGTGAGACGATCGTTAGCTCGGTGCTCATGACGTCGCGGATCACGGTCACGGCTGGCCCTTTCGATCCCCTGAGTGCCGACGCTCAGCAGCCTAGCTCGCGCGAGCATGCCCGGGAAGCCTTGCTCGCCTGGTATGAGCCCCGGGCGAGCGCGTACCCGTGGCGCGCCGGGAGTCGAACAGGCTCCGCCGCAGCCTCGGGTTCGCCGTTCGCGGACCCCTTCGAGGTGCTCGTGAGCGAGGTGATGCTGCAGCAGACGCAGGCAGGCAGGGTGGTACCTGCTTTCGAGGCCTTCATGCGTCGGTTCCCCGATGTCGGGTCTCTCGCCGGGGCCCCGAGAGCCGATGTCCTGCGTGCCTGGGGCCGGCTCGGGTTCCCACGCCGAGCCGTGGCGCTGCATCGAGCCGCGGGCGAGATCGTTGAACGGTTCGGAGGAGACGTACCCGAGGAGCCGGCCTCGCTGCGTACCTTGCCCGGCGTCGGCGAGTACACGGCTGCCGCCGTCGCGAGCCTTGCGTTCGGCGTCCCGGTGGCCGCGATCGATACGAACGTCAAGCGGGTGTGGGCAAGGGTCGATCACGGCTGTGAACCCGACGAGGTCGCCACTCGGCCGGTCTCGGAATCGGCAAGCTCCTGGCTCGACACAGGCCGCCCGGCGGATTGGAATCAGGCCGTCATGGATCTCGGTCGCGAGGTGTGCCGGCCTACCCCTCGGTGCCCAGAGTGCCCGCTGCGACCGCGGTGCGCGTTCGCGTCCGGCGGCAGGACGGGCAGACCATCGAGCCGGCGCCGGCCGAAGTTCGAGGGTTCGCTTCGGCAGGTCCGTGGAGGGGTGACGGCGGCACTGCGTGAGCGCTCTCCGCGCACGTTCGTCTCGATCGTCCGATCGACAGGGTGGGAGAGGGAACGTGTCGCTGAGGCGATACGAGGGCTGCATCGTGATGGTGTCGTGGCTGCCTCGCCTGCGGCACTCCAGGGCCGCGATCTCGGGCGCGTGTCGTTCCCCGAATAGACGTCGCGGTTGACGGATCCAGGCCCGCGGCGCTACGGTTCCTCAAAATGAGAGCGATTCTCAGTCTTGTTCTTGCTTGCGCCGTGGCGGGGGCGGCCTGCTCTCGGAACAGCGATAGAAGCGACCACGGCGCCTCAGGCGGACCCGTCGCCGTCGTCGCGAGCTTCTATCCACTCGCCTATGCGGCCGAGCGGGTCGGGGGGGACGCTGTGAGCGTCACGAACCTCACACCGCCGGGAGTGGAGCCCCACGACCTGGAGCTCACAGCCGATGACCTCGAGGCCATCGCCCGAGCCGACCTCGTCGTGTACGTGGGTGGCGGGTTCCAGCCCGGCGTCGAAGACGCCGTGAGGACCGAGTCCGCGGCGGCCGTCGACGCGCTGGCGGGTGTCGAGGCGCCGGGTCGGGACGGTGGGTCCGACCCACACGCGTGGCTCGATCCTGACAGCTACGCGAGCATCGTCGACCGGATCGCAGTGGCGCTGAGCGAGGTGCGAGACGGGGTGCTCGCCCCCGGCGTCTCCGGCAACGCGGCTACCCTCGAGGAGGAACTCGCGGCCCTCGACGAGGCGTTCCGGGTCGGCCTCGCGGACTGCTCGACGCGCGTGATGGTGACGAACCACGCCGCGTTCGCGTACCTGGCTGCGGCCTACGACCTCGAGCAACGGGCGATCTCAGGCGTGTCGCCCGGATCGGAACCCGACCCCGCTCGCGTGGCCGAACTCGCCGATCAGGCCCGTGCCGAAGGCGTGATGACGATCTTCACCGAGGATCTTGTCTCGCCGGAGGTGGCGGAAACCCTTGCCGACGAGGCGGGGCTCGAGACCGCGACGTTGAGCCCGCTCGAGGGCCTCACCGAGGAACAGGCTGAGGCCGGCGACGACTACCTGTCCCTGATGCGCCAGAACCTGGAGGTGCTCCGCGATGGACTCGACTGCGCTTAGCCCGATGCCGGCCGACGACGAACGGGCAGGCAACGAGGAACTGCTCGGAGCCGCAGGGCTGACGTTCGGCTACGGCCGCGACGCGGTCCTCGAGAACGTCGACCTCTCGGTTCATGCCGGCGAGTTCGTGGCGCTCGTGGGACCCAACGGGTCGGGCAAGTCCACGCTTCTCCGCTTGCTGCTCGGCTCGCTCCAGCCGTGGGCGGGCGAGGCGCGCTTGTTCGGCCGCCCGCCGGGCTCGGTCGGCAAGCGTGGACAGCTCGGCTACGTGCCGCAGCGCCCGAACCTGAGCTCGGCCCTGCCCGCGACCGTGCACGAGATCGTCTCGGCCGGCAGACTCACGGACGGACGCTGGTGGCTGCCGATGTCGCGCGCCGGTCGTGATCAGGTGGGCCACGCGATCGCCTCGGTCGGCCTCGCCGATCTCGCCCGTCGCCCACTCAACGAGCTCTCTGGCGGGCAGCAGCAGCGCGCCTTCATCGCGAGGGCTTTCGCGAGTGAGCCGTCCTTGCTCGTGCTCGATGAACCGACCGCAGGTGTCGACGCAGCATCGCAGCGTTCGTTCCGCGATTCGCTGGTGCACCTGATCCGGGAACACGGCGCCGGGGTGTTGCTCGTGTCCCACGAACTGTCGGCGGTGGCCGACGACGTCGACCGCGTGGTCGTGCTGAAGAGAACGATCCTGTTCGACGGCACGCCGGCGGACCTCGTCGCCGAAGGTGTGGGAAGCCTCGGCGTCCACGAAGAGGACCTGCCGATCTGGTTGGAGCAGCTGACGTGATGGCCGAGCTCGCACTTCCGTATCCGTTCGACTTGGGCTTCATGCAGCGGGCCTTGCTCGCCTGCATCTCGGTCGGGGTGTTCGCGCCTGCGATCGGCGTCTTCCTCGTGCAGAAGCGCCTGAGCCTGATCGGCGATGGCATCGGTCATGTTGCGTTCGCCGGCGTCGGGGCAGGCCTGCTCGCCGGGTGGGCCCCGCTGTGGACTGCGCTCGCGTTCGCGGTGGGTGGGTCGCTCGGAATCGAGTGGTTCCGCTCGAGACGCCGGACCTCGGGCGATGTGGCGCTCGCGATCCTCTTCTACTCCGGCATCGCGCTCGGGGTGGTGCTCATCTCGGCGGGCGACGGACTCTCCGCGAACGTGCTCTCCTACCTGTTCGGCCAGCCGCTCACCGTGCGCCCAGACGAGGTCCGCGCGATCGTGCTGCTCGGGGTCGTCGTCGTGGCGACCGTGCTCGCTCTCCGCCGGGCGATGTTCTCGGTCGTGACCGACGAGGAGTGGTCGCGGGTCGCCGGGCTCCCGGTGGGGACGCTCAACTCGCTGATGGCCGTGCTCACCGCGG
>JAOUEA010000266.1 GCA_029858935.1 Actinomycetota bacterium | reverse complement strand
ATCGCCCACCGCGTCGATTTCGTCATACCTCGCTCTCGGGGGATCCGCCGCCCCCGCCGGCCCGAGCTGCTCACCCCGGCCGACGGGCTGCTGCTGGAGGTGGACGGTCGTGGGGTTCACGAGCCCCAGTTCGAGCGGGACCACCGCCGGGACAGCACCTATGACGCGCTCGGCTTCCACTGGCTGGCCCTGACCGCGAGCCAGATCCTCCACGAGCCATCGCAGTGCCACGCTGCGATCCTCGGTGCGTTCCGCAAGGCCTTCGGAAGCAGGGCAGTTCCGTGCTGATCGGCCCCTGATCGCGCGACTTGGCAGTCTTTTTCGCGCGAGTCTGCCGTTTCGCGCCGTCGAAGGGACGATTTCGGGAGCGGTCGCGCGAAAATCCTGCCTGAGTCGCGCGATCGCCCGGCACCCAGCACTCGGCGTCGGCACCCAAGGTAACGGAGCAGTTGCGCAGAGCGGGGCGAACCGTCAGGGGCCTCGGCGGGCCCCGTCGAACCGCACTAGGTTGCGCCTCCGCCGGACCTGAACCCGAGGAGCAACCAGCCATGGCTCGCCGTTCGATCGACATCACGAGCTTCCAGCACGGCAACCCGATCCCCGCGGCGACGCGCATCGGGCCGCTGGTGGTCTGCAGCATCACGCCGCCGACCGACCCCGGCACGCGGAACATCCCCGACACGCTCGAAGCGCAGATCGACAACCTGTTCACCCACGTGGGCAACATGCTCGAAGGCGCCGGCGCCACCTGGGACGACGTGGCCAAGATGACCTTCTACGTCGCGGATCCGGCCAAGTCCCGCGAGGCGCTCAACGGCCCGTGGCTCGAGCGCTTCCCCGACCCGGCGTCCCGCCCGTCGCGACACAACATGCAGGTCGTCGACACCGGCGGGAAGGCGCAGATCTCCTGCGACTTCATCGCCTACGTCGAGAGCTGAGCTCGATGAACGACGTCTTCACCCTGCTGCGCTCGCACCGCTCCATCCGCAAGTTCACCGACGAGGCCGTCGACGACGACACCGTCGCCGCGATCGTGGCATGCGGGACCTCGGCCGCGACCTCGTCGAACCTCCAGGCCACGACCGTCATCCGGGTCCGCGATCGCGACACCCGAGCCGAGATCGCCAGGATCGCCGGGGGTCAGCAGCACATCGTCGACTGCCCGGTGTTCCTCGTGTGGTGCGCCGACGTCCGCCGGCCCGGCACCGCGGCGGCGCTCGCCGGAGCCACGCTGGTATCGGGCATGACCGAGCAGTTCATCATTGCCACCGTCGATGTCGCCCTCGCCGCCCAGAACGCGGTCGTCGCCGCCGAATCGCTCGGCCTGGGCATCTGCTACATCGGGGCGATCCGCAATGATCCCCAGCCGGTAAGCGAGTTGCTCGACCTGCCCGAGCACGTCTACCCGGTGTTCGGCTTGTGCATCGGGCACCCCGCGCAGGACCCCGACGTCAAGCCTCGCCTGCCCATCGAGGTGGTGCTCAAGGAGGAGCGCTACTCCGACGACAGCGACGAGTTCGCCATCAAGAACTACGACGAGACGATGCGGGACTACTACCGGACCCGCACCGGTGGCACGAAGAACAGCTGCTGGAGCGACGAGATGGCGGGGCTCGTCGGCAGCGAGCGTCGGGCCCACATGCGCCGGTTCCTCGCCGACCGCGGTTTCGAGATGCGCTGAGCTGACCCGACGCCGAGCGGCCCCGCGCGACCGCCACGTCGGCGTCAGCGCACCAGGTGGAGGAAGTCTCCGAACTCCTCGGCGGTCCGCAGGCGCCCGAGCTTGGCGTACTCACGGCCCATCGCTTCCATGACCAGGCTCATCGAGATCGGCTCGCCTCGGTCGGCCGCGAGGAAGGCCGCCGTGAGCGCCACATTGTGGATGGCGCCGCCGGCGATCTTGAACTGGGACGCGAGCAGATCGAGGTCGAGCGTGCCGAGCGGCGCCCGGGGCGGGAACCCGCTGCGCCACAGCTCCCGCCGCTCGGTTTCGTCGGGAAGGGCGTACTCGACCGCGACGTCGATCCGCCGCAGGAACGCCTGGTCGATGTTGCTCATGAGGTTCGTGGTCAGGACCGCGATGCCCTCGTAGGCCTCGATGCGCTGTAATAGGTACGACACCTCGAGGTTGGCGTAGCGGTCCTGGGCGTCCTGGGTCTTGGAGCGCTCGCCGAAGATGGCGTCGGCCTCGTCGAAGAGCAGCACGACCTGGCCCGAGGACGCCGCTTCGAAGATCTGCTCGAGGTTCTTCTCGGTCTCCCCGATGTACTTCGACACGATCGCCGCCAGGTCGATCACGAACAGATCGAGGCCCAGGTCACAGGCGACGATCTCGGCGGAGAGCGTCTTGCCGGTGCCCGACGGTCCGTGGAACAGCGCCACGACGCCGCGGCCCTTGCGACCCCGGTGGCCCCACGCGTCGATCACCGTCTCGCGGTGCCGGTAGCGCATGGAGATGTCGCGCAGCAGGGCCAGGCGGCGCTCGGGCGCCACGAGGTCGGGCCAGCCCCGGCGCGGGCGGATGCGGCGAGCCAGACGGTCGATCGTGCCGCCGGCGAGCCGGCGCACCGAGGCGTCGACGTCGCCTCCCAGCATCGGGTAGGCCAACCCGACCTGGCGGAGCTGCTCGGCGCCCAGACCGTGTCGCGTGCCCGAGCGGTCGCCGACCGCGTGCTCCCACTCCTCGGCGCTGGCCGGCCCACCGCTGGCCACGAGCTCGAACCACCGCTCCTCCGGCAGGCATGTGAGCGGCAGTTCGGTGGGTGAAGAGACGATCCAGCACAGGTG
>JAOUEA010000265.1 GCA_029858935.1 Actinomycetota bacterium | reverse complement strand
CCGACGGCCTTGAACCAATCCGCCCCGTTGTTCACGATGTGGGGCACGTTCATGAGCGTCTCGACGTTGTTGATCACCGTCGGCGATTCGTAGAGACCCTCGACCGCCGGGAACGGCGGGCGCAAGCGAGGCTGTCCGCGGAACCCCTCGAGGCTCGAGAGCAGCGCCGTCTCCTCGCCACAGATGTACGCACCTGCACCCCGGTGCAGCACGATGTCGAGGTCGTAGTCGCTGCCCATGAGCTTCTCGCCCAGATAGCCTGCAGCGTAGGCCTCGTCGAGAGCCTCCTGCAGCACCTGAGCCTGCCAGAGGTACTCGCCGCGGATGTAGATGAAGGCGAGGTGGCAGTCGATCGCCTTGGCCGCGATCGCCGTGCCCTCGACCAGGGCGTGCGGCTCGCGCTCCACGAGTTCCCGGTTGTTGCACGTGCCGGGCTCGGATTCGTCGAAGTTCACGGTGACGTAGGTGGGCTTGCCCGTGTTCCGAGGCACGAACGACCACTTCATCCCGGTCGGGAAACCGGCACCGCCGCGACCGCGGAGCCCCGAATCCTTCACGAGCTGGATCAGCTCGTCCCCGCTCATCCCGAGTGCGGAGCGCAGCGCCCGGTAGCCGCCGGCGGCCTCATAGCCGCCGAGCGGGATCACGCTCGGATCGCCCCAATGGGCGGTCAGCACACGGCGCTGCTCACTCATACGGTCGCTCCCGAAGCTGGTGAGCCGGCCGCCGGTTCGGTCTGCTTGGGGTCGAGTCCGGCCAACGATCGCGAGGCTGCCCTGAAGCTTTCGGTCGCCGGACCGCGGGCGGGGTCGGGCACCTCGCCTGCGCGCAAGGCAACCACGATCTCGGCCATGCGTTCGGGCGTCACGAGGTCGTGATTGGCGACGTTCACCTGCACGACGGGTGCGCGTTCGCACACCCCGAGGCACTCCTCCTCGTGCACGCTGAACAGACCGTCCTCGCTCACATCGTCACCGTGGGCGATGCCGGTCGCGCGATGTGCTTGCTCGTAGACCTGGCCGGCCCCACGGAGCGCGCACGACAGGTTCGTGCAGACCGCGATCAGATGCGTGCCGGTCGGCCGCAGGCGCAACATCGTGTAGAAGCTCGCGACCGCCTCGACCTCGGCGGTCCGCACGCCGATCAGGTCGGCGACTTCGCGCAGGGCGGCCCTCGTGACGTGTCCCTCGACCGACTGCGCGAGGTACAGCAAGGGCATCACTGCGGAGCGCTGCCTGCCCTCGGGGTAGCGCGCGATGATGCTCCTCGCCTCGTCGAGGCGACCCTCTTCGAAGATCGCCATCAGCGGTCCACCCCACCCATCACCGGGTCGATCGAGGCGATCGCGGCGATCGCGTCTGCGACGAGGAACCCCTCGACCATCGTCGGGATCGCCTGGAGGTTCACGAACGAGGGGTCTCGGATCTTCACGCGGTAGGGTCGGTGCTCCCCGTTGGAGACGACGTAGAAGCCGAGCTCACCGCGTGGCGACTCGACCGCCTGATAGACCTCGCCCGCCGGCACCTCGACACCCTCGGTGACCATCTTGAAATGGTGGATCAGCGCCTCCATCGACTCTTCCATGATGTGGGTCACGTACGCGGGATCGTTGCCGATGCCGTCGGCGCCGACGGAGAGTTTGGCGGGCCACGCGACCTTCGGGTCCTCGATCATCACCGGCCCGGGCTCGCGGAGCCGCTCGAGGCACTGGCGCACGATCTTCATGGATTCGCGCATCTCCACGAGACGCAACCGGTATCGGGCATAGGCGTCGGCGTCGTGCGACACCGGCACCTCGAAGTCGTAGGTCTCGTACCCACAGTACGGCGCATCCTTTCGCACGTCGGTGGCGACCCCCGCAGCACGCAGCACCGGACCGGTCACCCCGAGCGCCAAGGCTTTCTCCGCTGAGAGCACTCCGACGCCGACGTTGCGCTCCAGCCAGATCGGGTTCTCATCGAGCAGCCGCTCGTAGTCGTCGATGCGCTTGGGCATGTCCTCCAGGAAGCGTTCGATCTTGCGGAGTCCCTCGTCGGGCAGATCCATGATCACGCCACCGATGCGGATGTACGCGTGGTTCATGCGCAACCCGGTGACCTCCTCGAAGATGTCGAGCAGCACCTCTCGTTCGCGGAAGCCGTAGAGCATCACGCTCACCGCGCCCAACTCAAGCCCACCGGTGGCCAGCCACACGAGGTGCGACGAGATGCGGTTCAGCTCGTTCATCAGCACCCGGATCACCTGCGCCCGTGGGGGCGCTTCGATGCCGAGCAGCCGCTCGACGGCGAGGCAGTAGCCGAGCTCATTGAAGAACGGCGACAGGTAGTCGGCGCGCGTCACGAAGGTGACGCCCTGCATCCAGGTTCGATATTCGGTGTTCTTCTCGATGCCGGTGTGCAGATACCCGATGATCGGGGTGCACTTGAGCACGGTCTCGCCGTCGAGTTCGAGGAGCAGGCGCAGCACCCCGTGGGTCGAAGGGTGCTGCGGACCCATGTTGATGATCATCGTCTCCTGTCGGATCTCGCCGGTGCGGGCGTCGACGGCGGGATCGACGTCGTTCGCGCGGGGCGTGACGGGCGTGGTGGGAGCGTCGGCCATCGGGAAGCCTCAGGTCGTCGTGCGGGTGTCGACCGGCGGGATGAAGGCCCCGTGGTAGCGGGTGTTCACGCCCCCGAGCTCCTCGGTCTTCAGCAGCGGGAAACCCTCCCACCCGTCGGGCAGCAACAGGGGTCGGGGGTCGGGGTGGCCGTCGAACACGATCCCGTAGAAGTCGTGCGTCTCCCGCTCGTGCCAG
>JAOUEA010000264.1 GCA_029858935.1 Actinomycetota bacterium | reverse complement strand
GCGTCGTCGACCATGCCACGCTCATCGCCGCCAGCGAGCCGATCGATGCCTACCCGCCGCTGTCCGAGCACGATGCCGCGTCGATGTGCTTCACGTCGGCGACGACGGGAACGCCGAAAGGAGTGGTGTACTCCCACCGGGCGCTGGTGCTGCATTCGATCGTCTCGGCGATGCCCGACGAGTTCGGCATCTCGGGCCATGATGTCGTGATGCCCGCTGTGCCGATGTTCCACGTGAACGCCTGGGGGTTGCCGTACACGGCGGCGCTGGTCGGAGCCGAGCTCGTGTTGCCCGGTCCGCAGCTCGACGCCGAGAGCCTGCTCGAGCTGATCGAGGGCCAAGGCGTGACGTTCACGGCGGGCGTGCCGACGGTATGGCTACGCGTGCTCGAGGCGCTTTCCAGGCAGGAACGGTCCGTCGATCTCTCGCAGCTGGGCACCGTGCTGGTCGGAGGCGCGGCCGCATCGCCCTCGTTGATCGAGGCCTTCGACGAGCTGGGGGTCTCGGTGCTGCACGCGTGGGGCATGACCGAGACCACGCCGATCGGCAGCGTGTCGCGCCTGAAGCCGAACCTCGCGTCGCTCGAGCCATCCGAGCAGATCCGGTACCGGGCGACGCAGGGCATCGCCGCGCCGCTGGTCGACATGCGGGCCGAGGGGCCCGAAGGCCCGGTGCCCTGGGACGGGGTCACGATGGGAGAGCTCGAGGTGCGAGGCCCGTGGGTGGCGGGCTCCTACCTGGGCGGAGTGGGCGCGGACCGGTTCACGCCCGACGGCTGGCTGCGCACGGGCGACATCGCGACGATCGACCCCGAGGGCTACGTGAAGATCACCGATCGCGTGGCCGACCTCATCAAGTCAGGAGGCGAGTGGATCAGCTCGCTCGACCTCGAGAACACGCTGATGGAGCACCCCGCCGTTCGCGAAGCAGCGGTCATCGCCGTTGCCGACGAGGTCTGGGGCGAGCGTCCGCTCGCCGTCGTCGTGGCGGTGGGCGAGGTCGAGCCGAAGGACCTGCTCGAGTTCATGCGCCGACGCGTCGCGAAGTGGCAGGTACCCGACGAAGTGATCTTGATCGACGAGATCCCCAAGACCGCGACCGGGAAGTTCAGCAAGCGCGACCTCCGCGAGTGGGTGGCTCGCGAGCGCGACGACGGGTGACGCAGGAAAGGAAGCGATGGAAAACGCCGTGATCATCGGTGCGGTCCGCACGCCGGTGGGTAAACGTGAAGGAGCGCTCACGGGCGTGCACCCGGTCGATCTGCTCGCGACGCCGCTGGCCGAGCTGGTGTCGCGAACCGGAGTCGACCCCCTCGCGATCGACGATCACATCGCCGGCTGCGTCGGTCAGATCGGCGAGCAATCGCTGAACGTCGCACGCAACGCGTGGCTCGCGGCGGGCTTGCCCGAGCAAGTGCCCTCGACGACGATCGACCGCCAGTGCGGGTCGTCCCAGCAGGCGGTCGCGTTCGCCGCACAAGGCATCCAGGCCGGGGCCTACGATCTCGTCGTGGCGTCGGGGCTCGAGCACATGACTGCGGTGCCCATGTACTCGTCGACCGCCGGTCGGCAAGCCTTCAGCGACCGGCTCGTCGAGGCCTACGACGGGAAGCTCGTTCACCAGGGCATCTCGGCAGACCTCATCGCCGAGCGATGGAAGATCTCCCGCGACGACCAGGATGATTTCGCCTTCCGTTCGCATGAGCGGGCCGCCGGCGCGATCGCAGCCGGCCACTTCGACGAGGAGATCGTCGCGGTGGCGACGCCCGGGGGTGCACTCGAGATCGATGAGTGCGTGCGCATGGAACCCGATCGAGCCAGGATGGGCACGCTCGGCCCCGCGTTCCGAGACCCCCACTACGACGAGCTGTTCCCCGATCAGCTCGGCTGGACGATCACCGCCGCCAACGCGTCGCAGATCTCCGATGGCGCCGGGGCTCTGATGCTCGCCTCGGCCTCGACGGCGCACCGGCTGGGGATGCCGCCGCTCGCTCGCGTCGCCGCCTCGGTCGTCGTCGGCGACGACCCCGTGATGATGCTGACCGGCCCGATCCCGGCGACGCGGAAGCTGCTGGACTCGACGGGCCTCGCGCTTTCCGACATCGACATCGTCGAGATCAACGAGGCCTTCGCGTCGGTCGTGCTCGCATGGCAACGGGAGCTCGGCATCGACGACGATTGGTTCGACGCCCACGTGAACCCGTTGGGGGGCGCGATCGCGCTCGGCCACCCGCTCGGGGCCAGCGGTGCGCGGCTCATGACGACGCTCGTGCATTCGCTGCAGCGCACCGGCGGGCGCTGGGGGTTACAGGTGATGTGCGAGGCGGGCGGCATGGCCAACGCCACGCTCGTGGAGCGTCTGTGAGGGACGCTCGCAACTACGCCGACTCCCACCCGATCGTGAGGGTGAGCACGAAGCGGCTCGCGGCATCGCCGTTCCTCGATCGTTACGCGACCGACGACGCGATGTTCGGGGTGTACGGAGGTCGCCTCTACGCGTTGTCCCTCGGTGACGATCCGATCGAAGGCTACTGGCGCCTGCGTCGCGGGGCTGCGCTGTTCGACGTGCCCGAACGGCCCCTGCAGGTAGAGGGCCCCGACGCCGCGCGACTGCTGAACCTCGTGCTCACCCGCGACGTCGCGACCCTCGAGCCCGGCCGCGCCGGATACGGCATCGCCTGCGACGCCCGCGGCGGCATCCTGATGGACGGCGTGCTGATGCGCCTGGCACCCGACCGCTTCTGGTACGTGCTCGCCGACGGGGACTTCGTCGGGTGGCTCGAGGCCCATGCCATCGGCCTCGACGTCAAGAT
>JAOUEA010000069.1 GCA_029858935.1 Actinomycetota bacterium | reverse complement strand
CGGGAACGTCGATGTCGCGCAGGGTGGACCGAGCGGGGTCAAGCGCCGTCCACGTGGCTTCGTCGACCACGGCGACGCGCATCGCCTGCAGCCACGCACGGAGGGAGCGTTGCCCTTCGTGCAGCAGCGAGTGCGCTCGCTCCCGGCCTCGATCGGCATGCACGACCACGGGCAGCGGCCGGAAGCCGTCACCCTCCTGCAGGGCGACCGCGTCGGCCCGCGCCTCGCCGGCCACTCGCAGCATCTCGAGCACCACCGCCGTCGACAGTCCGGGCATGTCGCCGCCAGCCAGCACCCCGAGGTCGCGAGTGACCGCCGCGAGCCCCGCGACCGCACCGGCAAGCGGGCCCTGTCCCTCAACCGCGTCACGCGCATAGCGCACCGGGACACCCGGCGGCATCGCGGGCTCGGGCGCGTCCGGCGCGAGCACGACGACGACGTCGCCGGTCACCTCGGCGAGCCGCAACACGGCGTGATGCAGCAACGGCATGCCGCCATGGTCGGTCATCAGCTTGTCGGCCTCACCGAATCGGGACGACCGCCCGCCGGAGAGCACCACGCCGCTCGCCGTGCCGGTAGTCTGGTTCAGACTAGCTCGCTCCACGCTCGGTCGGCTTCCGGCGGCGCGTGGGATCGTCGTCCCTGCGAGCCTGCACGTAGGCGAACCCGAAACGGCCCTTGATGCATAGGTGGCCGTTGGTCACGGAATGGTCGGCCGGGCTCGTGACCTTCACGATCTCGTTGTCCTGCACGTGCAGTTCGAGCTCGCAGCCCACGCCGCAGTACGGGCAGATCGTGTTGGTGACGGTCTGTTCCTGCTCGTCCCACGTGCCCGCCTCGCGCATCTCGTGCTCGCTCGTGAACATCAGCGCGCCGGTCGGGCAGACACCGATGCAATTGCCGCAGTAGACGCAGGCCGACTCGTCCAAGCCCACCGAGTACTCGGTGGAGATGCGAGCATCGAAACCGCGACCGGCCACCGCGATCGCGAAGGTGTTCTGCGCGTCCACGCCGCACGCCTCGACGCACTTGTAGCAAAGGATGCAGCGCGAGTAGTCGCGCACGTATAGCTCGTTGTCGATCTTCACCGGCTGCGCGACGCCTTCTGCAACCGTCGGGTCCTGCGGGTCGTGGTGATGCCCGGGCTCGCGCGCGTCACGCGCTCCCGCCGGCAACGGCGGCATCGGCGCGCCGAAACGGTCGGCCCGCACCTCGTAGTCGGCCATCCAGCGGTGCACATCGGGGCTCGCGAGGTTCATCTCCACGCTCGAGGCCAGGAGCTCCATCACCAGGGTGCGCGACCGGCGGACGCGCTCGGTGTCGGTCGCGACCACCATGCCATCCTCGACCTGGCGACTGCAGGCGGGGACGAGCGTGCGTGAGCCCTCGACCTCGACGACGCACACGCGGCATGCGTTCACCGGCGTGAGGTTGTCGGCGTAGCAGAGCGTCGGCGTGTCGACCTGCTGCGTCCGGCAGGCGTCGAGGATCGTGGCGCCCTCGGGCACGCGAGCCTCGACGCCGTCGACGCTGATCGACAGCAACCGGCGTGGTGGCTCGAGCGGCACGGCATTCATATGGCATCACCGCCGAAGACGCCGAGTGAGGCGATCGCCGACTGTACGGCACTCGCTGCGGTCTGGCCCAGTCCGCAGATCGATGCGTCGCGCATCACCTGTGCAACGTCGTCGAGCAGTGCGAACTCGTCCGCGCGCGAACCGAGCGTGCGCCCCTGCACGAGCCGGTGCAGGGCTTCTTCCTGCCGGACCGTGCCCACGCGGCAGGGCACGCACTGGCCGCACGACTCGTCGCGGAAGAACCTCGCGATGCGCAAGCATGCGTCTGTGAGATCGGCGCCTTCGTCGAACAGCATCACGACGCCCGATCCGAGCGTGTAGCCTCCGGCCCGAGCGTCCTCGAACGTGAGCCGAACATCGAGCTTGTCGGGGCCGACGAAGCCGCCGGCGGCACCCCCCAGCAATACGGCCTTGAGCGGCCTTCCACCACGCACGCCTCCGGCGGCATCGATGACCTCGCGAAGCGTGACGCCGTGCTCGTGCTCGTAGACGCCGGGGCGCTCGACGTCGCCCGACAGGCAGAACAAGCGCGGCCCCGTCGAGCCCGGCGTGCCGATCTCGGCGTATGCCTGCGCGCCCTCGCGCACGACCTCGAGCACATTGATCAGCGTCTCCACGTTGTTGATGCCCGTCGGCTTGCCGAACAGCCCTCGCTGCACCGGAAACGGCGGCTTGTTCCGAGGCTCCCCCCGCTTCCCTTCGAGGGAATTGAACAGCGCCGTCTCCTCGCCGCAGATGTAAGCGCCGGCCCCTCGCCGAATCTCGACGTCGAACGGCGCACCATGACCCATGACGTCATCGCCGAGGAATCCGTGTCGGCGCGCTTCCTCGATCGCGTTCGTGAGCCGCTCGGTCGCCAGCGGATATTCCCCGCGGATGTAGATGTACGCCTGCTCGCATCCGGTAGTGAGTCCCGCGATCGTCAACGCCTCGACCACCGCGAACGGATCCTGCTCCATCACGACGCGGTCCTTGAACGTGCCCGGCTCGCTCTCGTCAGCGTTGCACACGAAGTAGTGGGGGTGCGCCGGCTGCTCGGCGACCGCCTTCCACTTCACCCCGGTCGGGAACGCAGCGCCGCCGCGCCCGAGCAACTTCGCGTCGGTGACCTCGCGCAGCGTCCACTCAGGGCCGTGCTCCAACGCGAGCCGAAGCGCCTCGTAACCCCCGTGTGCCCGGTAATCGTCGATCGAGGTCGGGTCGGCGATGCCGAGGCGGCGGAGCAGACGAAGCTGGTTGCGGGCGGCTCGGCCGTCGGCCGCTTGCGGCGCACTCTCGATGCCGGCATCGGTCGCGGCCCACACCCCGTCCCGCATGAAGTCCTCGAGCGTGTCGGCGGTCACGGGAGCCACCGACGAGTCGCCTTGATCGCCGGCACGCTGGATCAGCAGAGCGGGTGCACGCTCGCACAGCCCGAGGCACGGGCTGGGTACGACCGTGACGTCCTTCGAGGCAAGCCGCTCGAGGCCGTGATCCGCGTCCGCAAGGCGGCAGGCCAAATCGTCGCATCCGTGCACCACCGTCGGAGGACGCTCCTCGACGCTGAACATCGCGTAGAAGGTCGCGACCCCGTACGCCTCGGCGGGCGGCACCGAGAGGCGCTCGCACACGTAGTTCAGTCCCCCGCGGCTGATCCATCCCGCGGCCCCCTGCAAGGCGTGGAGCGCGGGCAACAGCAGGTGCCGATCGTCGCGGGCGCGGTGCCCGCCCCTGGCCACCCGGTGGTCGAGCGCCGTGCGCTCGACGGCGCCGTCCCACGCGCCGTCGGGAGGGCCGAGCACCTCGTCGACGGCCGAGCGTTCGACGGCCGTCGGGTCGGCCTGCATCAGCTTCAGATCCACGGCGCCTCCATGGGCGGCGCGCACGGGCGCGGACTCGTCACGATCGGGATGCTACTCGCCACCCCCGCCCGAGACCGAACCGACCGTCTCCCTCTCGGGCATCTTGTCGATGCGCACCGCGGCGGCCTTGAACTCCGCGGTCCCCGACTTGGGATCGGTGGCCTCGATCGTCAGCACGTTGGTGTCGACCTGATCGGGGAAGTGGAACGTCATGAAGACCAGGCCCGGACGCAGCGCTTCATCGACGTGCACCGGCACCTCGACCGAGCCACGGCGGCTCGACACGATGACGCGTTCGTCCTCGGCCAGCGCGAACCGCTCGGCGTCCTCCGGTGAGACGTCGATCGTCTCGCCTCGACGCAGTGGCGAGGTGTACCCCCCCGTCTGCACCCCCGTGTTGAACGAGTCGAGTCGACGGCCGGTCGTCAGGCGCAGAGGAAACTCCTCGGTCAGCTCGTCGACGGGCGCTTCGTCGACGACGATCGAGAACGGCGCCTTGGGGCCCTGCGCCTGTGGATCGTCGAACGCCCACAGCCGTCCGTGCAGGAAGAGCTCGCCCGGATGCGACTCGTCGGGGCACGGCCACTGGAGGCCGCCGAGCTCCTCGAGGCGTTCCCAGCTCATGCCCGCGTGCATCGGGCTGAGCGATCGCAGCTCCTCCCAGGCCGAGTGCGGCGTGACCTCGCCCCACTCGGCACCCAAGCGGTTCGCCAGCTGGTTGATGATCCATATGTCGTCCCTGGCGTTGCCGGGTGGCTGCAGGGCCGCCCGAACGCGCTGCACGCGGCGTTCGGAGTTCGTGACCGTGCCCTCGGATTCGAACGCGCTGTTCGATGCCGGGAAGACCACGTCGGCGAGCTCTGCGGTCTTCGTCATGAAGATGTCCTGCACGATCAACGTATCGAGCCCCTGCAACAACTCGACCGCGTGATGCTTGTCGGCTTCGCTCGACGCCGGGTTCTCACCGATGCAGTAGACCGTGGTGAGATCGCCGCGTTCCATCGCGTGGAACATGTCGGTGAGGTGCCATCCGTACGCGGGAACGATCGGCACCCCCCACGCGGCCTCGAACCGCTCGCGCGCCACGACATCGGTCACGACGTCCTGGAAGCCGGGCAGCTTGTTCGGGATCGCCCCCATGTCCCCACCGCCTTGGACGTTGTTCTGGCCTCGAAGCGGGTTGACGCCGCTTCCGTACCGCCCGACATGACCGGTGAGGAGCGACAGGTTGATCAGCGAGAGCACGTTGTCGACCGCGTTGTGGTGCTCGGTGATGCCGAGGGTCCAACAGATCATCGCGCGATCGGCCTTCGCGTAGGCATGAGCGACCTCGCGGATCACCTCCGCCGGCACCCCGGTGACCGCCTCGCCGCGTTCGAGCGTCCAGTCCATGATCGAGTCGACGTACTCGGCGTTGCCGAGCGTCGCCCGGTCGACGAACGCGTGGTGCTGCAGGTCGTTGACCACGATCTCGCGCGCGATCGTGTTCGACAGCGCGATATCGGTGCCGACGTCGATGCCGAGCCAGAGGTCGCCCCAAGCCGCCGACTCCGTGCGCCTGGGATCGACCACGATCAGCTTCGCGCCCCGGTTGACCGCCTTCAAGACATGGTGGAAGAAGATGGGATGGGCCGCACGGGCGTTCGAGCCCCATAAGAGCACGAGGTCGGTGTTCTCGACCTCCTCGTATGAACTGGTACCGCCGCCGGCACCGAAGACGGTGGCCAGACCGACCACCGAAGGCGCGTGTCAGGTGCGGTTGCAGCTATCGATGTTGTTGCTGCCGAGGACCTGCCGGCTGAACTTCTGGGCGACGAAGTTCATCTCGTTCGTGGCCTTCGAGCAGCTGAACACCCCGGTTCCCCAGCCGGGGTTGCCATCGGCGGCGCGGCGGAGCCCTTCGGCGGCCCGGTCGAGGGCCTCGTCCCACGTCGCCACGCGCAGCTCGCCGTGCTCGCGGACCATCGGCTCGGTCAATCGGGTGAGCGTCGTGCTCGTCGACACGGACATCTCTCCTTCCAGACGGGGCGAGTGCCCCGAGAAGCCGATTGTACGGCGCTGCGGGCCTGTGCCGGGAGCTCCGCGGCCACACCTCGGGCGTGCCCTGGTCGCGTCGGGTTGGCTGGTCGAGCGTCCTCGGTCCATGATGTGCCCATGGACAGGATCCCGATCGGCGAGCACCAAGAGGAGCCCGACAACGTCGTACGACTGCCGTCGACGAGCGGGTCGCCCGATCCGACCGATGAGGAGATGAGCTACGAGGACGCACTCGCCGCCGACGCCGACGCGGACTTCGACGAGGACGAGTCCGAGGCGGCTCCTGGTTCGCAGATCGCCGGATTGATGGAACAGGGCGTGCGCGTCGGGGCCGGGCTGTTCGCCGCCGGGGCCAACGCCTTGGCCGACGCCCTGCGAGCGACGATGCCGGCCGGCGACGATGAGGCCGAGCACACGGATCCCGCGGCGACGATCGCGGGTGCGGGATTGGGCGCCGCGGTCACTGCGGCCGAGGTCGCCGCCGGCGCCGCCAAACAGGTCGCCGACACGATCGGGCCCGCGATCACGTGGCTGGTGGAGCCGCGCTTCGCCAAGGACGCCGGCGAGATGGCCGCCGGAGCGACCCGCCTGCTCGACGGGCAGTGGAAGGCGTCGCAGGCCGAGCTGGTCAACGCTGCCTCGTCCTTCCTGCAGGTGCTCGTCCCCGAGATCGCGGAGTCGCTGGCCGATCAGGTCGACCTGACGAGCCTCGTGCGCGACCGGGTCGACGTGAACGCGATCGTCGACGACGTCGACATCGAGCGCATCCTCGAGCGTGTCGACCTCGATGCGCTCGTCGACCGGATCGATGTCAACGAGATCGTCGACCGGGTCGACCTCGAACGCGCCGCCCAGCGGCTGCCGATCGATGCCGTCGTCGACCGCGTCGACGTGAACGCGATCGTGGACCGTGTCGACGTCGATCGCATCGTCGACCGGACCGACCTGGTCGGCATCGTCGACCGACTGGATCTCACCGCGATCGCCCACGAGGTGATCGAGGACGTCGACCTGCCACGTGTCATCCGTGAGTCCTCGGGAGCGATGGCGGGCGAGACCGTCAGGACCGTCCGGATGCAGGGCATGAACGCCGACCAACTGGTGGCTCGCGTGGTCGACAGCGTGCTGCGCCGGGAGGCGCGCGACCTGGCCGCACACCCCGCCCAGGACGACGCATGAGCACGACGCAGCGACGTCACGAGGTCCGCGTGTTTCCGGCCGGGGCAGCCGAACGCCAAGGGGCGCGTGCGGGCGTCGCCTCGAGGACCGTCGTGATGGTGATCGACGCAGCCTATGCGGCAGGTCTGGTGGCCGTCGGATACGCGGTGTGGGCCGGCGTTCGACTCCTGCGCGGACCACGACGGTTCGCCTGGCCCGAGATCGGTCTCGAGGTGATCGTCACCGTCGCGCTCCTGGTCGCTGTGAGCATCCTCGCCTCGGCCTGGTCGAGCACCGGACGGAGCCCGGGCGCGCGCCTGATGGGGCTCCGGGTGATCGGACCAGGCGGCACTCCTCCGGGATTCGTTCGATCGCTGCTGAGGGCGCTCACGTGCGTGATGTTCCCGATCGGGTTGTTCTGGAGCGCGTTCAGCGCGCGGAACGCCTCGCTGCAGGATCTCGTCTTCTCGACGATCGTCGTGTACGACTGGCACGAGAGGACGCCGGCCCCTGCCGGATAGCCGTCAGACCACGCGCTCCGAACCCGTGTACACGTTGCATCGGCGGTCCCGTACGAACCCCACGATCGTCATGTTGAACCGGGCTCCCGCTTCGACGGCGAGCGACGACGGGGCGCTGACCGCGCTCACGATCGCGAGACCCGCCATCGCGGCCTTCTGCACGATCTCGAAGCTCGCGCGCCCGCTCACCTGCAACACGTGATCGTCGAGCGGTATCCGTCGAGCCAGCACGTGTTCACCGATCACCTTGTCGACGGCGTTGTGGCGACCGACGTCTTCGCACGATGCCACGAGTTCGCCCTCGGGGGTGAACAATCCGGCGGCGTGCAGGCCACCCGTTCGATCGAACACGCGCTGGCGGGCGCGCAGCCGATCGGGCAGGGAGACGAGCACCTCGGTCGACACACGCGGACCGTTGGCCACCGGATCGCACCGCACCTCGACGTCGTCGAGCGCGGCCTTCCCGCAGATGCCGCACGACGAGGTGGCGTAGAAGTTCCGGTGCAACCGCTCGTGATCGAAGTCGCGGTCGAGGGTGACGGTGACGACGTTGTATCGCTGGTCCTGGCCATCGAGATCGTCGCAGTAAGCCACCCGCCGTATCTGGTCGGGCGCGATCAGGCCCTCGGTGAACAAGAACCCGGCTGCGAGCTCGTAGTCGGCGCCGGGGGTACGCATGGTCACGGCAACCGCCTTCGCCCGCTGCGCGGGCTCGCCGACCCTGATCTCCAACGGTTCCTCGGTCGCGAGCACGTCGGGCCGGTCGGATCGAGCCCCCTCGCCGATCGCCGTGACCCGCACGTCGGTCACGCTGCGACGGAGTCGGTCGGAGGTCGCCATGACCTCAGTATCGGCCGAGTGCGATGGAAGGTCACGTCCCGCAAGGTCGAACGTGACCTTCGGTCGCGGTGCGCGCAACCCCCGTTTGGACCAGCCCGACCACGGGTCGTATCGTCCGGTGCGCCCACCCCGACGGAAGGATCGATACGCGCCATGAAGTCCGGACTCGAGATCGCCCAGGAAGCCGAACTGCGACCGATCGCCGATGTCGCGGCGGCGGCGGGCATCGAACCCGACGAGCTCGAGCAGTACGGGCGGTACCGGGCCAAGATCGATCTGTCGATCCTCGACCGCCTGGCCGACCGTCCCGACGGCAAGCTGATCATCACCACGGCCATCACGCCGACGAAAGCCGGAGAGGGCAAGACCACGACGAGCGTCTCGCTGACCCAGGGCCTCGGTGCGATCGGCAAGGACGTGATGCTCTGCCTGCGGGAACCCTCGATGGGGCCCGTGTGGGGCATCAAGGGGGGCGGCAACGGGGGCGGGTACGCGCAGGTCGTGCCGATGGAGGAGTTCAACCTGCACTTCAACGGCGACTTCCACGCGGTGAGCGCCGCGCACAACCTGCTCTCGGCGGCCCTCGACGCGAGCGTCTACCACGGCAATCCCCTCGACATCGACCCGATGACGATCACGTGGCCGCGCACGATCGACATGAACGACCGAGAGCTGCGCAACGTCGTGGCCGGACTCGGCGGCAAGGCGCACGGCTATCCGCGCCAGGACGGGTTCGTGATCACCGCTGCCAGCGAGGTGATGGCCGTGTTCGCACTCGCGAGCGATCTGCACGACCTGCGGGCGCGCCTCGGCCGCATCGTGGTGGCCTCGACGAACGCCGGCGATCCGGTGACCGCCGACGACCTGCGAGCCGGCGGAGCGATGACCGTGATCATGAAGGACGCGATCAAGCCGAACCTCGTCCAGACCCTCGAGGGGCAGCCGGTGCTCGCCCACGCCGGCCCCTTCGGCAACATCGCACACGCCAACAATTCGATCATCGAAGATCGCGTGGCGCTCAAGCTCGCCGACTACGTCGTCACGGAGGCGGGGTTCGCGAGCGATCTCGGGTTCCAGAAGTTCTGCGACATCGTGTGCCGATTCGGGGGATTCGCCCCAAGCGCCGCCGTGCTCGTCACCACCGTGCGGGCCACTAAATCGCACGGAGGCATGGCCTTCGCCGAACTCGAGCGCCAGGATCTCGACGCGTTGCGGCGCGGCACCGACAACCTCAGCGCGCACGTCGACATCGTCCGCCGGTACGGGTTGCCATGCGTCGTATCGATCAACGAGTTCCCGACCGACACGCCGGCCGAGATCGAGCTGATCCGCGAGCTTGCGCTCGAAGGGGGCGCGGAAACGGTCGTCGTGAACAGGGCGTTCGCTCAGGGTGGCGCGGGGGCGGTCGAGCTCGCCGAAGCCGTGGTGAAGGCGTGCGACCGCCCGAATTCGTTCGCGTTCCTCACGCCCGAGGGCGCGAGCCTCACCGAGCAAATCGAGGCCATCGCGACCCGCGTCTACGGCGCTGACGGCGTCGACTATCTGCCCCAGGCCACGAAGGACATCGCCCGCATGCGCGAGCTCGGATTCGGTTCGGTGCCGGTGTGCATGGCGAAGACGCACCTGTCGCTCAGCCACGATCCGCTGCTCCTCAACCGCCCGAGTGGCTTCCGTCTGCCGGTACGCAGCGTCGTGCCGAGCGCGGGCGCCGGGTTCGTGGTGGCCCTCTGCGGCGACATGCAACGCATGCCGGGGCTCGGGAAGACGCCCGCCTTCCAAGGAGTCGACATCGACGGCGATGGCCGAACCGTCGGCTTGTTCTGACCACGACGAGCACGGAACCGATCGCGACCTGATCGACCCACCGCTCGCTCAACCGCCCCGCAGGGAAGTCAGCACCCCCGGAACCCGGCATGGCTCCCCTCTCGCGCCGACGTGGTGCGGCGTGCATGATACCGACATGGCGTCGGCGACCACCGTTCACGGAAAGCGTGGCGACGGACGAGCCATCTCGGCGCTCAGGTCTCCGGTCTTTCTGCGCCTCGCGTCGTCGGTCGCATCCGCCCTCATCACCGGCATCCTCGTCGGCGGGCTGGGCGGCAGGCTCGTGATGCGGTTCTCGGCGATGGCCGCGGATGACTCGAGGATCGGACTGCTCACGGAGAACGGCAATCGCATCGGCAGCATCACCGGCGAGGGCACGCTCGCTCTCGTCATCTTCGTCGGGCTCGCGACCGGTCTCTCGATGGGCTTGTTCCTGTTCGGGTTGCGGACCATGCTGCCGGCGCGTTGGTTACCACTGTCGGTGTCGATCGTGTTGCTCGGTCTGGGCAGCTCGACGGTCATCGACCCGGGGAACGCCGACTTCACGATCGTGGGGAACCGGGCACTCAACGTGGCGATGTTCCTGGTGTTGTTCCCCGCGTTCGGGGTGGTCTCGATCTGGCTCGCCGAGGGACTCGAGCGATGGTTGGTTCGCCCCCCGCTCGTGCGGATCGCACCCCTCACCGTGGCCGGCACCTGGCTCGGCCTCGTGCTCGGCCTGGCGGGCATGGCCTTCGTGATCTCGCAGGTTGCCTTCGGCGGTGCGATCCTCTCGCTCGTCGTGATCCTCAGCATCACGATCGCGGCGGGAAACGCGCGAGTCGCCAGCACCGCACGGTCGATCGCGCTCGTGCTGCTCGTGGTCGCCACGACGCTCGGCCTGGTCGGGCTGGCTCGCGACGTCGTGACGATCGTCGGCTAGGCCCTCAAGCTTCGGCCGGCATGACGCAGAACTCGTTCCCCTCAGGATCGAGCATGACCGCCCAAACGTTGCCCTCTTCCTCGGCCCAGTTGCGCAGCGTCGCCCCCAAGCCTTCGAGCCTGATCACCTCGGCATCGACGCTCTCGTCGGCGACGACGTCGATGTGGAGGCGGTTCTTTCCCGCCTTGCGTTCGGGTACCTCCGTGAAGAACAACACCGGCAGACCCGGGGGGTCGTCCTCGGTCGGTTCGACCATGACGCTGGGATCGTCCTCGAGGTCGTCGACGCCCCGCTCCGCGAGCCGAGCGACCTCGTCGGCGTCATAGGGCGCGACTCGCCACTCGAGGGCGGCGGCCCAGAACCGCGCCAGCGGGGCCGCGTCCTCGCAATCGAACACGATCGCGTCGATGCGCATCCGACGAGCCTACGCGGGCACATCCGGGGAAACCAGGGGCTTGGAACCCTCACTCGGCGAGTCGGAGTCCGAACGCCGTGCGGCACTGTTCGAGCAGCGTGTCCGCCCTGTCGCGGACAGCGGCGACCTCATCGAGCAACGCCTGACGACGGGATGGCTCCTTCAGCGACGAGGCGTTGATCTCCACGTTGGCGCGAGCTGCGAGCACTGCGGCGAAGAGCATAGCGGCAGCAGACATGCCGTCGCTCGCGGCGTTCGGATTGCCCATCGCGGTCGCATCCTCCGCGAGCTCCATGAGGTCGACCGCTCGGCGGCCGATCTCGAGCGGGACGGCAGCAGCATGTTCGAGG
>JAOUEA010000263.1 GCA_029858935.1 Actinomycetota bacterium | reverse complement strand
GAAACCGGGTGCCGGGTGAAGCCCGGCAGGATCGATCAACTGACGATGGTGCACCTCACCCTCCTTTCGCGATGAGCTCGCGGAACTCGTCGTCGGTGACCAGCCCGCGCTTCGTGGTTCCGAGCGTCTTCACGGCCGCGAGGATCGCGGGGCGACGTTCCTCGGGGACGTCGAGCCCCAGCTCGTCCGCCTTGATGCGAACCGAGTCGATCCCGCTCTTCTTGCCGAGGACGATGCCACGGCCGGCCCCGACGACCTCGGACGAGTACGGCTCGATCGCCGGGGGGTCGTGGAACTGTGCGGCCACGGCTCCCGACTCACGTGTGAACAGGGTGTCGCCGGTGACGGGCTTCCAGGGCGGTAGCGGCGTGACCGCACGATCCTGTACGAGGCGGGAGAGGGCACGCGCACGGGAGAGGTCGAGCTGCGTCGTGATCCCGTAGAGGGCCTCGAGCGCCAGAGCGACCTCGATCAGGTCGGCGTTCCCTGCGCGCTCGCCCATCCCGTTGACGGTTCCCTGTACCCACGTCGCGCCTGCCCGGACAGCTGCCACCGCGGCAGCGGTCGCCAACCCGAAGTCGTCGTGCCCGTGCCAGTGGATCGGCACATCCGGGCCGACGGCATCGCGGGCCCGCCCCACGAGCAGCGCGGCCGCTTCGGGTGATGCGATGCCGAGCGTGTCGACCACCGCGATCTCGGCGGCTCCGGCCTCCACCGCCGTCGCGTATGCACGCGCGAAGAACCCGGGGTCGGCCCTGGACGAGTCGACTCCGAAGAAGCACACGCGGATGCCGTTGTCCACGGCGAAGCGCACGGCCTTCGCGATCCGTCCCAGCATCGTCTCGCGATCGACACCGAGCGCGTCGAGCTTGCCATCGGAGATCGGGCTCTCGATCACCGACGCTCCGACGCCGATCTCGACGAGGGCCTCGACGTCCGCGGCGACGGCGCGCGAGAACCCCCAGACCTCGGCACGCAGGCCCGCGCGAGCGACGAGCTCCACGGCGCGCCAGTCCTCGTCCGAGACGCGCGGGAACCCCGCCTCGATGCGATCGATACCGGCGTCGCTCAGTGCGCGCGCGATCTCCAGCTTGTCCTCCGGGGAGAGGACGACCCCGACCGTCTGCTCCCCGTCGCGGAGGGTGGTGTCGTAGAGGCCGACCGTCGTGGCCGGACTCACCCCGAGCGCGGCCTCGTTGACGGGGCCCGTCCAGATCTGTGCCCGGTCGATCGTCACGTGCATTCTCCTCTCGTGTCGTGTCGTCGCACGACCGCTGCGGGCACGTCGGCGACCGTCGCCGTCATCCTGCGCGGACGATGCCGTCGGGGAACGGGCAGAGCTTCTCGGGCCCATCCTCCGTGACCAGGAAGTTGTCCTCGACCCGGAGCCCCCCGCCGCCGTCCCAGTAGCAGCCGGGCTCGATCGCGAGCACCATGCCGCTCCGCAGGTCGCCGCCGCCCGCCTGGTGCGCGTACGGCGGCTCGTGCGCCCTCGCTCCCACGCCGTGAGCGACGGGATGTGAGGGCTGGCCTGGGAAGCCGAGCCGATCGACGCCAGCCCGGATCGTGCGATCCAGCTCGGCGAGGCTCGCCCCGGGGACGCAGTCGCCGACGGCCGCCTCGTAGACGGCGAGCAGGCCGTCCTCGAGCTCTCGGTAGCGCTCGTCCAGCTCGCCGCACACCAGGTTCTTGGTGTGGTCGCACCAGTAGCCGTCGGCGCAGACCCAGATCTCGAACAGCGTCGGCTCGCCTTCGACGACCGGCCGATCGGTCGTCGCGGTGAACGTCCTGATGCCCGGGCCCGACCAGACGAGCGAGAACCCGAGCGCCAGCTCGACCTTGCCCGCCCACCCGGTGCCCTCGCCGTGCACGAAGCCGAGCCACTCGGCAGCGATCTGCGCCTCGGTCAGGCCGGGCCTGATCACCCCCCGAACGTGATCCATCGCCGCGCCCGCGATCTCGTTCGCGAGCCGCATCCGCTCGAGCTCCTGGTCGGTCTTGACCATGCGCGCCTCGGCGAGGAGCGGCGCCGCGTCGACGGCGGCCGGGAAGGCATCGAACCACGCGCGCGTGTAGGTCGTCGGCTCGCCGACCATGCGGTCCGACGCCTGCGTACCCAGCGAGAGCTCGAGGCCGATCGTCTCGTAGTCGGACGCTGCGGCGACAGCGGTCTCCAGGACGCGCGCCGTCGGGGGCCGAGGGTCCACCGGGTCGTACCCGGCGAAGAGCCGCACGTCACCCGTCCACGCGGTGCGGGCGGCGTCGTCCGCTGACGCCTCGAGGCAGATCAGCGTCGGCTCGCCCTGGCGCGGGAACACGACCGCGTCGTAGCCCTTCATTCCCCAGAACCCCGTCAGGTAGAGGACGTTGTCGGGCGCCCTGGCGACGATCGCGTCGACGCCCTGCTCGCCCATCAGCGCCCTCACGCGGTCGAGCTTCGCGTCGTCTCGCGGCCAGCTCACGACGCACACCTGGCGCGAACTCGGCACAGATCGGTGCGCGGTTCAGCGATATCGTCGTTCCCAGAGGGAGGCGGGAAGGCCCCCCACCCGGGCGGGGGTGCGCTTTCGAATCCCAGTGGGCGTGCAGCCCTCACCACCGCACGCGGGGCGGTGGGGGCTCGCCGTGACCTTCCTGCCACGAGATCACCGGGTTGCGCAGGGTGCCGATCCGCTCGATCTCGCACTCCATCACGTCGCCCGGCCGCAGGTAGAGCGAGGCCGCGTCGGGCGAGAACCCGGCCACGCCGGACACGGTCCCGGTCGAGAGCACGTCCCCCGCCGAGTAGCCGAGCGCCGAATAGTGGCTCAGGATCTCGGG
>JAOUEA010000068.1 GCA_029858935.1 Actinomycetota bacterium | reverse complement strand
GCTGCCGAGCACGCACAGTTCGTGCTCCCCGAGGCCTCGAAAGGCATCATCCCCGACGTCGGGTCGGTGCGACTGCCCGCCCTGCTGCCACGCCCGCTCGCCACCGAGGTGCTGCTGTGTGGTCGCCGGCTGACCGCGGCTGAGGCGCTGCACCACGGGCTGGTGAACCGTGTGGTTCCGGCCGAGCAGGTGATGCCGGTCGCCCGAGAGCTCGCCGCTTCGATCGTGGAGGCCGCCCCGCTCGCCGTCGAGGCGATCGTGGACGTGATGCGACTGACCGAGTCGATGTCGGCGCACGACGGGCTCGAGCTCCTGCGATCGGGCAGGGTCACGAGCTACGAGCGGACATTGACCTCCGAGGACGCCCAGGAGGGGCCCCGGGCGTTCATGGAGAAGCGGCCTCCTCGCTGGCAAGGTCGCTGACCGAGTCGCGCGCGGCGGGGTCGAGGCCGAGCGCCGCCGGCTCCTGGCCGAGCAGCTGCCGCTGATCGTGTTGAACTACCATCCCGATCTTGAGGCCTACCGAACCGACCGGTTCATGGGCTACGTCGACTCGCCCGCCGTCGAGACGGGCTGGCTGCTCTGGGGATTCAACAACGATTCCTTCATGAACCTGGTGCCGGTGAGCGAGGCGGCCGTGGCCACGCGAGCTGATTCCAAAGGCGTCCCGACATGGGTGTGGCTCGCGGTCGCTGCACTGGCGGCGGTCATCGTCGGGGGAGTGCTGATCAGCAGGCCACGCGGCGAAGACGTCGAGTAGACGCGGGGGACTGTGCGCGCCGGGCAGGATTCGAACCTGCGACCCGCGGATTAGAAGTCCGCCGCTCTGTCCCCTGAGCTACCGGCGCGTCTCGACAGCCTAGCGCGGGCATCGGGACCGGCCGTCTCCCTCGACAAATCCCACATACGGGCCTGGGCGCCCCCTATCGTGGGCCGGTCCTCGCGGGCGCGCATCGCGTTCGCATCGGAAGGAGGGGACAAGATGGGCTTACTCGCGCAAACCACCGACGGTGGCGGAGGCTCGACGATCTTCTGGCTCTTCTACGTGGTCTTCGTCGTCGCGTACATCGTCGCTTGGTGGGTCGTGTTCACCAAGGCCGGCGAGGCGGGGTGGAAGTCGCTGATCCCGATCTACAACATCTACATCCTGCTGAAGATCGTGGGCAGGCCGGGGTGGTGGCTGATCCTGTTGTTGATCCCGATAGTGAACTTCATCATCTGGATCATCGTCGCGCTCGACCTCGCCAAGAGTTTCGGCAAGGGAACGGGGTTCGCGATCGGCTTGATCCTGCTCGCGCCGATCTTCTTCCTGATCCTCGCTTTCGGCGACGCGACGTACCGGGGCGGGGCCGGGGCTCAGGGCGGCACCGCGCCCCCGTCGATGCCCCCGGCGCCGGCCTGAGCGCCGACGCATCGCACGATCGAGGGGCGGCCCACCGGGGCCGCCCCTCTCGGCTTGAGGCTCCGGCCGACGGGGCCAACCGCCGCCGTCGCTCCGCGTACACTCGGGCGGGAGGCGTGTGCACATGGAACGAGTCGACGGGATCGGTGGATTCTTCTTCACGGCCGAAGACCCAGACTCGCTCGCGAGGTGGTACGCGGAGACGCTCGGCGTAGTGCCGGCCCCACGCTCCTACGACGAGGCCGTCTGGCACCAACAGCCCGGGCCGACGGTCTTCGCGCCGTTCGGGGGCGAGGCCGCCGAGGCTCCTCATCTCGGGCCAGCAGGGTGGGGGATCAACTTCCGGGTGCGCGACCTCGACGCGATGGTGACGGAGCTGCGAGCTGCGGGCGTCGACGTCACGGTCGACGGCGAGGAGTACCCCAACGGCAGGTTCGCGCAACTGCACGATCCGGAGGGAAACCCGGTCCAACTCTGGGAACCCGCTTCGTGACACGAGGCGTCGCGGCGGGCCAGGTCCGACGTCGTGAGCGTGGAGCGGGTGACGGGAATCGAACCCGCATAGCCAGCTTGGAAGGCTGGAACTCTGCCATTGAGCTACACCCGCGGAGCAAACCGAACCTAGGGAAGCCTAGCAACACGCTCGCTGCGATACTGCATCTCGATGCGCGTGCCGTTCCGTCTGCTCGACGTGTTCGCCGAGACGCCGTTCGCCGGCAACCAACTCTGCGTGGTGCCCGACGTCCCCGACGGGCTCGACGCCGACACGATGTTGACGCTCGCACGAGAGATCGCGTTCTCGGAGACGACGTTCGTGACGGCGGTGCGCGGCGACGGCTACGACGTCCGCATCTTCACTCCCGACGGCGAGCTTGCCTTCGCCGGGCATCCGACGATCGGCACGGCGTTCCTCTTGGCAGCGGAAGGCCGGGCCCCACGATCGCTCGTGCAGACCTGCGGAGCGGGCGATGTGCCGGTCGAGGTCGATCTCGACGCGGGCCGCGCGACGATGCACCAGCTTCCACCCGTCTTCTCTGACCCGGTCGAGGACCGGGCCGGGGTCGCTGCCGGCGCCGGCCTCGAGCTCGACGACCTGGTCGCGGACCTGCCGATCGTCTCGGCGTCGACGGGCATCGCGCACCTGATGGTGCCCGTTCGCGACGAGGCGACCCTGCGACGTGCCGAACGCGATGCACGAGCGTGCCACGCGGCGTGTCGCGACGCCGATGCGGAGTCGCTCTACCTGTTCACCGTGCGCAGCGACGGAGATCTCATGGCTCGCATGTTCGACCGCTTCCAGTCGATCGGCGAGGATCCCGCCACGGGGTCGGCCGCTGGGCCGCTGGGCGCCTACCTCTCGCGGCATCGGCTCGCAGGCATGCCCGGACGAGCGATCGTGTCGCAGGGTGAGATCGTCGGTCGCCCGAGTGCCCTGCACCTCGATGTCGCCCCCGACGGCGACTCGTGGGCGATCCGAGTGAGCGGACGCGTACACGTGATGGGCGAGGGCGCCTTCACGTTCTGAAGGTCAGAGGGGCTGGCACCCCACGGACGGGCGTTCCACCACGTTCTTACCGTCGGTGGCTTCCACTTCCACGTACAAGGAGTACGTGTCACCCACGGCCACCGGGCCGTCGCTCTCGTACAGGCTGGACCCGCTCGCGGTGAACACGGCGTTGCCGGCATCGGCCGAGACCACTCCGCAGCGGACCGCGCCGACACCGGCCCCGGTATTCGTCACGTCGAATCGATAGCAGACCGGCACGCCCGACCCGCTCGGACAATCGACGGCCTGCGGCGCGGCAACGGTGAACTCGGCGTCGGCGACCGGGCCACGCGCCTGCAGCACGAACAGGGCGATACCCATCGCGAGCCCACCGATCAGCAGCACGACGAGCGCGACGTACACGAGCGTCGATCGATTCTGGGGAAGAAGTTCCACGAGGCCACCGTAGCCGCGACCGGCGAACCGGCACAATCGGTCCTTCGGCACCCGGCCTCGGACTTTCGGCGCCTGTTCGGATGCTCGCTGCGCGACCGCGCCTGCCCCTACAATCGTGCGCACGGGGCGTAGCGCAGCCTGGCAGCGCACTTGCTTTGGGAGCAAGAGGTCGCGGGTTCGAATCCCGCCGCCCCGACGATGAAGCAGCGATCCCCCCGCGGCGCCGTGACCGCGCTCCTCGTGTCCGCGTCGCTCGCTCTGGCCGGTCTCGGCGTGATCGCCTCGGCGGTGCCGCGAGCGGCCTCGGCAACGGGCACAGGGCGTGCGGCGCTGCTTCCTGACGTGGTGCTCCGCCCGATGACGGAGATCCGCATCCAGAAGAGCAAGGGAGTGAAGCTTCTACGGTTCGCCTCGATCATCGGCAATTCGGGAGCCGGCGTGGTGGAGTTGAAGCCCGACTCGCCGACGCGTTCGGCCGCGAACGACTGCGACGGCGACGGCGATCCCCTGAACGACCGGCAGGCGTTCCAACGCATCTTCGGGGATTCCGATGGCGATGGGGTGTTCACGCGCGGGGTCGACACCGTGCTCACGAAACGGTTCGCCGGGTGCTCGCTGTTCCACGTCGAGCACGATCACTGGCACTTCGAGGAGTTCGCGCGCTATCGGCTCGTGAAGCCCAAGTCCGGTCGCGTGGTGGCGTCTTCGGAAAAGGTCTCGTTCTGCGTGCGCGACAGCCTGCGCTTCGATCCCACGCTGCCGGGCTCGCCGTTTCCTCAGTACTACGGCAGCTGCACGCAGGACTCGATCACGGGGCTCTCGATCGGATGGGCGGACTACTACGGCTCGAACCTGCCGGGCCAGGAACTCGACGTTCGTGGATTGCCCGACGGGCGCTATTGCCTGCGCACCGAGGCCGACCCTGCCGACCGCATCGATGAGTCTGACGAAGGGAACAACGGCCGGTCGACCCTCGTGCGCATCAGGGGCCGGCGGGTGCGCGACCTCGGCCGGGCCTGCTGAGCGGCGGGCTGTTCAGGTTGACGGCCCGCGGTTGTAGCGCCCCATGATCTCGACCAGCTGCCGGTGATCGAGACGATGAGCCGTGATGCCGTCGCGCCCGGTCATGGTGTCCGCAGCGACCAGGGCGTTCAGGATCGCTTCCTCGGTCGCCTCGATCGCACCCCAGAACAGGTCGCTGATCGCGCCGTCGGGGATCATCGTGACGGCGAGCGGGGTGGTCGCGGCCTCGATCTTGTAGCTGCCGAGTGCGCCGCGGTTGCCGGTCGAGAACGCGAGGAAGATGTCGCCGCTCGAATGCGCCCCTGACCCGCCCACCCGCGCGATGCCGAGGCCCGCGCGCTGCGCGAGACGCTCGAGCTGGTGGGGCAGCATCGGTGCGTCCGTCGCCAGCACGACGATGATCGAGCCGGCTCCGGGCTCGGGCCGCAACAGGCCCTTCTCCTCGTCCCAGGCGGACGGCACGTCTGCCGTCGTGATCTCCCTACCCACCGGCACGCCGTCGACGGTGAGCCGCTCGCGGCTTCCGTAGTTGGCCTGCACGAGCGCACCGACCGTCCATCCCCCGACGAGGCGCGACGCGGTGCCGGTGCCGCCCTTGAAGTCGTGACAGATCATGCCGGTGCCGCCGCCGACCCCGCCCTCTTCGACCGGGCCGGAGCTCGCGCCATCGAGCGCCGCGAACACATGCTCCGGTCGCACGTGGAACCCGTTGATGTCGTTGAGAGCGCCGTCGTAGGTCTCGCCCACGACCGGCAGGCTCCAGTAGGCGGTGGCGTCGTCACGCCCGCGCAGCTCGGCGGCCACCAGCGCGTCGCGCACCACGCCGACGCTGTGCGTATTCGTGATGGCGACGGGGGTCGTGAGCTGGCCCGACTCGCGGATCCACTCGAGCCCCGTGAGCTCACCGTTGCCGTTGAGGCGGTGGCACCCGGCGAAGACCGGCTCGGCGCCGATGTCCGGATGCGGCACGATCACCGTGACGCCGGTGCGCACCGGTCCCTGGCCGACGACGAGCGGGCCGTCGCCGTCGACCAGGGTGGTCATACCCACCAAGACACCGTCGACGTCGGTGATGGCGTTCGACGGGCCGGGAACCATCTGGCCCACCGTCAGGCCGAGATCGCGGTATCTGGTCATCATCGCGCGAGCCTACCCGGCGGCGGCCCGCACGCCGGCGGTGACCAGCGCGGCGCCGATCACCACGATGAGCACCGGTGCCCTGAGCCAGATCGCCACGCCGGCCGCGAGGACCCCGGGCAGGCGTGCATCGATCACGAGCTCACGATCACCGCCGAGCGTGTTGACGGCCACGAGCGCGGCGAGCAGGGCCGGCGCGAGCAGCGTGACCACGGCGGTGATGCGAGGCGGGAGCGGCTTCCCGCCGAGCAGCATCGGGCCGAATCCCTTGATCGCGATCGTGATCACGCCCACGAGCGACACGACCGCCCACGTCTGGCTCACGCCCTTGGCTCCTCCTCGTCGCCGGTCCCGGCCTCCGCGCGCAGGCCGAGCAGGCAACCAGCGCTCGCGGCGACGATCGGCACTCCGGCCGGTGTGAACGGCGTGAGCGCGAGCGCGATGCCGGCGCCCAGCGCGGCCGCCCCGATCGCTCGGCGGTCTCGAAGCTGAGGGATGAGCAGGGAGAGGAACAGCGCGGGGAAAGCGGCATCGAGACCCCACCGCGACGGATCGCCGATCACGTCACCGAACGCCACGCCCAGCACCGTGCCGCCCACCCAGGCAAGGTAGAGCGTCACGCCTGCGCCGAGCAACACCTTGGGGTTGAACCGCCCCTCTCCCTCGGCCGCAACCGCCCACGTCTCATCGACGGTGAGTTGCGCATGCAGGAATCGAGACGACCCGCTGCCCGTGAGCGACGGGGCCACGCTCACGCCGATCGGGCCATACCGAGCGTTGAGGAGTACCGCGGCCGTGACCGCCGAGGCGACCGTGCCACCGACGCTGAGGATCGACGCGGCGGCGAACTGGGCCGATCCTGCGAAGGTCGTCATCGACATCACGATCGGAGCCGCCGACCCCATACCGGCGGCTCGGGCCAACACGCCGAACGACACGCCGAATCCGACGACCGCGACCGCGAGGGCAGCAACGGCGCGGATGCCGTCGCGGTGCGAACGCTCGTTGCGGGCCGCATCGCTCATCGTCGCGTCATGCTAGAGGGGTGCGGATCACGTCGTCGTTCGAGCCCGTGCCGGCCGCCGCGGTCGAGCGAGCCTTGCGGGGTCTGCCCCGCGCCGACGGATACACCGTGCACGTGAAGCCGCTGCGCTACCGCGAACGTCCGCACCTATCAGCGTGGACCGACTTCGACGAACGCACGATCACGTTGCAGGTGCCCGAGCCGTTCCATCCGTTCGGTGAGGTCGTTCCGTACGCGGCGAAGCGGCGGCCGGGCAAGGGTCTGAAGTTCATCTGGCTCACCGAGGGGGTGACCTTCCGTTCGCCGCGTGAGGTGCTGCGCTTCCTCTACTGTCACGAGTGGATGCACGTCTATGGTTCGAACAAGCAGGGTGGCCGCCGGGTGGGGGAGACAGCGTGCGATCGGTTCGCGTTACGCAACTACCGGCGGCGAGTGGTGACGATCGAGGATGCCGAGATCGCGCTGAACGGGTACGGTCACCATCATCCCCGCCGCCGACCCCCGAACGCCGGGGGCCGAGCTGGCTGAGGCGCGCGAGATCATTCCGGCTAGCGTAGCCCTGCGGCCGTTCCCCCACACCTGCAGCGCATCACTTGCCATCGGGCCACGGAGGCGCTACGGCGCCGGTGAGTCCGCAACCGGCGCGGCGAGCGCACTCTCGAGCAGGGTCTCGAAGTGCTCGACGCGCATGCGCTGACGCTCGGGCTGGTTCGCGAGCCGGTGGAACAGCCCCGGGTCGAGCTCCTCGGTGACGAGGGCGTCCTGCAGTGAGTTGGACAGCCAGTCGACCATCGACACGATGATCTCCAGGTCGACGTCGGTGCGCACCTCCCCGCGTTGCTGGCCCCATTCCACGAACTCGAGGGTCCCGTAGGGGTCCTCGCTCACGAGCCATCGGTTGATCTCGCGTTTCAGCACGAGGTCGGTGCCGTAGTTCCCGATCAGCACCACCCTGTTGGGGATCCAGTCTTCCTTGATCAGGTGCTCGGTGCGGTCGAGCCAGAAGCGAACGGTCGCGAAGAATCCCTCGCTGCGCACGTCGTCGGGGGCGTCCTGCCACGAGGGAAGCAAGAGCACGGCTCGCTTGTACGCCTGGAGGAACAACCCGGCCTTCGATCCGAAATGCTGGAAGATCGACCCTTTCGCGATGCCGAGCTCGGCGGCGATGTCCTCGACCTTGGCGCCCTGGTACCCCTGCTCGGCGAACTGGCGCATCGCCGCGTCGACGATGCGGTCGCGCTTGACCTGCGTCTTGGCGTTCCTGGGTGCCTTCGGCTGGGCGATCATCGGTCGGTCCTCCGGATGCGGTGGTCACACGCTACGGAGCAAGCCTGCTAGTGACTGACCCCAGGTCATACTAGCCTCCGTCGCGACCCTCCCAGTCGGCCTTCCTCGCTGCCATCATCGGGTGAGGCCCACCGTGGCGCGACGCCTGACTTCAGGTCAAGCGGCGCCGGCCGCGGTCGCGACCTCCGGCGCTATCTCGGAAAGGAACCGACGAGCGATGCACGAGGACCTCGAGGCATTGAAGCGGGCCCTGATCGTGGCCGACATGGACCTCGGCATCGCAGCGGTGCAGCGACTGGTCGATCGCGACGCCGACCCCACGTGGATCCTCGAAGAGGGCATGGCCGTCGCCATGTTCGACCTCGGTGAGATGTGGAAGCGGGGCGAGGTGTTCCTTCCGGAGGTCGTAGCCAGCGCCGAAGTCTTCAAGGCCTGCAACGCGATCGTCGAGCCGGTGCTCCTGGCCCGGAAGGACCCCGACGCCCCGACCAACGCGCTCGTGTTGCTCGCGACGGTGAAGGGCGACCTTCACGACCTCGGCAAGAACATGGTGGGGGCGATGCTGCGCACGAGCGGCTTCGACGTGCACGACCTCGGCAAGGACGTCGGCGCCGATACGATCATCCAGGCCATCAGGCAGATGCAGCCTGCGATCATCGGGCTCTCCGCGCTGCTCACCACGACCGTTCCCTATCAGGAGACGGTGATCAAGAAGCTCGAAGCCGCGGGCCTGCGGGACACTGTGATCGTCATGGTGGGCGGTGCGCCGGTCACCCCGGAGTGGGCCGAGAAGATCGGTGCCGACGGGTACGCGAACAACGCACCCGAGGCGGTCGAGATCGCGAGAAAGCTCGTGGGAGCCTCGCAGTGAGCACGTCGAGTCGCGTCGCGCTCACGACGCTGAGCGGGCCTGGCGGCGAGGTGCACATCGGCGACGAGCGTCCGTTCGCGATCATCGGCGAGCGGATCAATCCGACGGGCCGGGTTCGGCTCACCGAGCAGCTGAAAGCCGGCGACATGTCCTCGGTGCAGGCCGACGCCCTGGCGCAGGTCGAGGCAGGAGCCGCGGTGCTCGATCTCAACGCCGGCATCCCGGGGTTCGACGAGCCGGCGATGCTTTCCCGGGTCGTGAGCGCTGTGCATGAGGTCGTCGACGTGCCGTTGTGCATCGACTCGTCGACGCCGGAGGCGCTCGAGGCGGCGGTGCCGCTCGCCCAGGGCAAGGTGCTGATCAACTCGGTGACCGCGGAGATCCATTCGCTCGAGCGACTGCTGCCCCTGGTGAAGAGGTTCGGGGCCGCCGTGATCGGCATGGCCAATGACGAGGAGGGCATCTCGATGGATCCTCAGCGGCGTCTCGCCGCTGCGCGGAAGATCGTCGAGGCCGCCGCCGACCATGGCATCGCCCGCGAAGACGTCGTGATCGACCCGCTCACGATGCCGATCGGCGCGGCCGGCGACGCCGCAACCGCCATGTTCGAGACCGTTCGGCTGATCCGCGGCGAGCTCGGCGTCAACGTGAGCTGCGGTGCTTCGAACATCTCGTTCGGCATGCCCGATCGCCAGGGCATCGACGCGGCGTTCCTCACGATGGCGGCGATGGCCGGGATGAACGCCGCGATCACGAATCCCTTGCACGCTCCGGTTCGCACCGCGTTGCTCGCGAGCGATCTGCTGCTGGGACGCGACGGGTTCGGCGCGGCCTGGATCCGCGAGCACCGGGCGAAGACCGGCGTCCGCTCCCCGGCGGGTTAGCACGATGGCCGGCCGCAAGCTCGAGGTCCGGTACGAACCGAGTGGCACCACGGCGCACGTGCCGCCGGGCACGACCCTGTTCAACGCGGCGCACTGGGCCGGCATCCCGATCGAGTCGACCTGCGGCGGCCGGGGCACGTGCGGCAAATGCAAGGTGCAGGTGCTCGAGGGCCACGCCGAGCGCACGCTTGCCGACTACCGCCACGTGTCGGGGGGTCTCGACGAGGGGTGGCGGCTTTCATGTCAGTGCGAGATCGACGGGGACATGGTCGTCGACGTGCCCAGGGCACTGATGGTGCCGAAGGCCGCGACGATGGGCGTCGGGCGCTTCGTGCTGCTCGAGCCGAACGCCGTGAAGTACCTGCTCACGCTGACCACCCCGACGATCGTCGATGCCCGGAGCCGCCTGCGCCGAGTCATCGACGCGCTGGTGATCGAGGGTCTCGAGGTAACCGTGGCTCCGTCGGTGCTCCCGCGCCTCAGCGCTGTGATCGGCGACGACGAGGTGTCCGTCATCACTGCGACCGTCGTCGGCGATCGGTTGATCGACGTCGAGAACGGAGACACGACCGAGCGGGCGTTCGGCGTCTCGATCGACGTCGGCACGACCACCGTGGTGGCGACGTTGATGGACCTTCGCTCCGGAGGCGCCGCGGCCGTGGAGTCGACGATCAACCGGCAGGCCCCGTTCGGCGCCGACGTCCTGACCCGCGTGAGCCACACGCAGATGCACGGTCCGGAGGGGCTCGAGCAGCTCCGTGCCGCGATCGTCGCCACGATCGACGGTCTGCTCGGTAGCGTGTGCGCCACCGCCGGCATCGGCCGAGACGACGTGCTCGAGGTCGTGGCGGCCGGCAACGCGACGATGCTGCACCTGCTGCTCGGCGTCGACCCCGAGTCGATCGGGCACTCGCCGTTCATCGCGACCTTCCTTGAGCCGCAGGACCTCCGTGCCGCCGACGTCGACGTCGAGATCCATCCGGAGGGACGCCTCGTGCTGTTTCCCTCGATCGGGGCCTACGTCGGCGCCGACATCGTGGCCGACATGCTCGCCACGGGCGTCGCGCGAGAGCCCGTCACCAGGCTGTTGGTCGACGTCGGGACGAACGGCGAGATCGTGATCGGCAACGAGGACCGCGTCGTCACCACGGCCGCCCCGGCGGGCCCGGCCTTCGAAGGTGGGCAGATCCTGCACGGCATGCGCGCCACCGAAGGGGCGATCGAAGGGGTCGTCCTCGACGTCGAGGCGGGCGAGGAGGGCGCGGTACGGCTGCAGGTGATCGGTGGCGACGTCGAGCCGCTCGGTCTGTGCGGCAGCGGCCTGATCGACATCGTCGCCCAGCTCCGGCTGACGGGCCTGCTCGACGGCGGCGGCATGTTGCTCTCGCCCGACGAGGCTCTCGCGCAGGAGCATCCGCTCGCGTCTCGCCTGCAGGTCGACGACGAGGGTGTGCGCCGGTTCGCGTTGACCGACGACGTCATGATCACCCAGCGTGACATCCGCGAGCTGCAGCAGGCCAAGGGGGCCATCGCCACCGGCATCGAGGCCGCCATGCGCGAACGCGGCTTGACCGTAGCCGGCCTCGACGAGGTGCTGCTGGCCGGCTCGTTCGGCACCTACATCGATCCGCTCGGCGCTCGCGTGCTGGGCCTGGTGCCGCCGGTCGCGGTCGATCGCATCCGAGCTGTCGGCAACACGGCGAGCGAAGGCGCGAAGATGGCGCTGTTGTCGTTCCGAGAGCGAGAAGTGGCGTTCGAGCTACCGGGGTTCGTCGAGTACCTGGAGCTGTCGGGCGTGGAGGACTTCAACGAGCGTTTCATCGCCAACGTCGGGTTCCCGCCGCTCGAGCTCGTGCGGCCCGGCGCGATCGCGGGAGACCCCGCCCCATGACGCGCCCCGCCGCCAAGGTGGCCTTCATCGCATGCGGCGCCGTCGCGATCGACACGAAGACGCTCGTCGACCGGCATGGGTGGGATGCCGACGTGCACGGCATCTCCAGCGAGCTGCACATGACTCCG
>JAOUEA010000262.1 GCA_029858935.1 Actinomycetota bacterium | reverse complement strand
TCCGACCTCGGTCGAGTGGTCGTCATCACGCTGGCAGCGTTCGCTGTGTTCGCCGACGCGAGCCCGATCGTCGTGTACCTGCTGGCGGCGATCGGCGTCGTGATGTCCACGGCCTTCCGGCCCGCCCAGGCTGCGATCACGCCAACGTTGGTGTCGACACCTGAGGAGCTCACGGCTTCGAACGTGGTCGCCAGCTCGGTCGAGAGCTTCGGCATGTTCGTCGGACCGGCGATCGGCGCCGTCGTGCTGTCGGTGAGCGGCGTGGGTGAGGTGTTCGTCTTGGCGGCTCTCACCTTCGGCTGGTCGGCCTTCCTGATCTCCCGGTTGCACGTCGACGAGCAGGAGGAGGCCAGGGAAGAGGCCGAGATCGGCGCGGAGGCTGCCGAGGAACCGTCGTTCTGGCACCACGCGATGGGAGGCTTCCGCACCGTGCTCGCCGAGCCGCACCCACGGTTGCTGGTCGGGCTGTTCAGCGCACAGACATTGATCGCCGGCTGCCTCGTCGTGCTCGAGGTCGTGATCGCGATCGAGCTGCTCGGCAAGGGCGACGCATGGGTCGGCGTCATCGCCTCGGCCTTCGGCATCGGGGGCATCATCGGGGCACTCGCCGCGGGCGCGCTGGTCGGCCGAGCCCGGCTCGCGACCGACTTCGGCGTCGGGAACCTCCTGTGGGGCCTGCCGCTGATCGCGGTGGGCATCTGGCCACACCCTGCCGTCGCGGTCGTCGCGATGGCGGCCATGGGCATCGGTAACACGCTGGTCGACGTCTCCGGACTCACCCTGCTCCAGCGCAGCCTTCCCGACGAGGTGCTCGCGCGGGTCTTCGGTGTGCTCGAGACGGTGTTCCTGCTGAGCGTCGCATTCGGTGCCGCCATCACCCCGTCGCTGGTGCACGTACTCGGCGACCGCACGGCCCTGATCGCGATCGGATGCTTCCTCCCGGTGGTCATCGCCTTGACCTGGCGCACGCTCGCCGCCGTCGATGCGAGCGCGACGGTCCGCGAACGCGAGCTCGATCTGCTGCGTGGCATCTCGTTCTTCTCCCCGCTGCCCGGGCCGGTGCTCGAAGGCCTGGCCGGTCGTCTGCGGTCGGTGCCCGTGTCAGCCGGCACCCAGGTGTTCGCCCAGGGAGACATCGGCGATCGCTTCTACGTGGTGGCCGACGGGCAGGTCGACATATTGAAGGACGGAGCACGGGTGAACCTGCTCGGGCCCGGAGGGTCGTTCGGCGAGATCGCCCTGCTACGCGACGTGCCACGGCAGGCCTCGGCCGTGGCGCTCACCGACTGCGAATTGTTCGAGCTCGACGGCGACGACTTCGTCGCTGCGGTCTCGGGCCACGGCCCCAGCAGCGAGGCCGCGCTCGCTGCGATCAGCTCCTACGGCGGCAGCCTCTCGCTCGGCGGTTGACGGGGCCTCGCGGCGAGGCCCACATGCATGCGAACAGACACGCGCCTACCATCTGCGCGTGGAACCGCTGACCCCAGACGAACTCGCCGTCGCCACGGGCGTCGGGCGAGACGTGATCGACGAGCTCGTACAGCTCGACATGCTGCCTCCGCTCGGCGACGACGGACGGTTTCCGGGCAGCAGCGTCTCGAGGGTCCGACTCGTCGTGTCGCTCGAGTCCTCGGGCATCTCGCTTCCGGCGATCGCCGAGGCGATCGAGGCTGGGGCCTTCTCGCTTGGGTTCATCGACCTGCTGTCCCCGGCCACCGCGATGCTCCTGAACCGCTCGCACGCGGAAGTCATCGCCGAGCTGCACATGGAGCCGGAGATCGCGGCCGCCGGCCGAGCGACGCTCGGCACAAGCTCGCTGGCCGACGACGCCCCGATCAGGGAAGACGATGCCGAAGTGCTCGCCCTCTTGGCCCGGGCATCGGCACTCGGGGCCAGTGGCGAGTACCTCGCGAGCGTGATCCGCTCGATCGCCGACTCGAGTAGGCGCCTCGTGGCGACCCAGCGCGATTTCGTGGACGAGGCCGTCATCGCCCCCCTCGTCGCCGGAGGGATGACCGAGCACGAGGCGGTCGTCGCCTCGGCGGTCGCGCGCCGGGAATACCGTCAGATCGGACTGCGCATCGTGAACCTGTTGATGGACCGGTTCGTGGAAGACGCGATCTTCCAGAGCCTCGTGCAGGAGGCCGAGCGTGCCCTGGCGGCCGCCGGCGTGGTGCGAGCCAAGCCCCAGGTACCGCCGGCGGTGGTGTTCGTCGATATCGCCGGCTACACGCGACTGGCGGAAGAACAGGGCGACCATGCGGCGGCTCGTCTCGCGACGGAGTTCGCCGGGCTCGTGAGCCATGGAACGGCCGACCACCGCGGCCGGCTGGTGAAGCTGCTCGGCGACGGTGCGATGTTGCAGTTCCCCGACGCGCCGTCGGCGGTCAGGGGCGCGATCGACCTGGTGGAGCGGGCGAAACAGACCGGGCTCCCGCCGCTGCATGTCGGGGTCGACGCCGGCGCCGTGGTGCGGCGCGACGGCGACATCTTCGGCACGGTGGTCAACGTGGCCTCCCGCCTCGCCGGAGCGGCCGACGGCGGTGAGGTGCTCGTTACCGACCGGGTCGTGCGCGAGGTGGACGACACCGACGGCGTTGAGTTCCGTTCTCGCGGCGCGACCTCGCTGAAGAACGTGCGGGAGCCGGTCGAGCTCTCACTCGTCGTGCGCGCACCCTCCGCGGCGCCCGGGCGCCCGGCCTGACTGGACGTCACACGGCAGGACATCGTTCGACGGGGCCGCGGGTAAGGTGGCCAGATGTCGACCCCCCGAGCCGACGCCCTCGTGATCTTCGGGATCACCGGCGACCTCGCCCGCCAGAAGATCATCCCCGCGTTGCAGGCGAT
>JAOUEA010000261.1 GCA_029858935.1 Actinomycetota bacterium | reverse complement strand
AGGCGCTGTCGCTCGGACCCGACGAGCGGGGCCACGACCTCGGTCGCGGCGCCCCGGGCACCGTGCTGCGTGTGATCGAGGGCATCGAGGGCGAGCTCGAGTTCGCTATGGAATTCGCACCGCGTCCCGAGTACGGACTGATCCGTCCCCTGCTGGTTTCGGTGGACGGAGGCGCCATCGGCCGCGGTGGCGCGCACGTCCTCGCGCTGTCGTGTCCAACGCAGATCGCGGTCGAGGGCGCGGTCGCGACGTCGACGATCACCGTGGCGGAGGGGGCGCGCGTGGGCCTTGCGCTGCATCACCGGATGCTGGAGGACGAGCCGCCGGCGCTGCTGAGTCAGGAAGAGATCGACGATCTGATGAGCGGCACGATCGACGCGTGGCGACGGTGGTCGTCGATGCACCAGGCGTACGACGGACCGTGGAGCGATCTCGTCTACCACAGCGGCAGGGTGCTGCAGTCGCTGATGTACCAGCCGACCGGAGCCATCGTGGCGGCGCCGACCACCTCGCTTCCCGAGACGATGGGTGGGGAACGCAACTGGGACTACCGCTACGCGTGGGTCCGCGACGCCAGCTTCACCCTCGACGCGCTCTGGGTGGCCGCATGTCCCGATGAGGCGTACAAGTTCTTCGGGTGGTTGACCGGCGCCTCCGCCTCCGGCATCGACCTCGATCGCGAACTCCAGATCATGTTCGGTGTCGGCGGAGAGCACGATCTGAGCGAACGGGTGCTGAGCCACCTCGAGGGCTGGCGTGAGAGCCGCCCCGTCCGCATCGGCAACGGTGCCTGGAGCCAGCGTCAGCTCGATGTCTACGGCGAACTGCTCGGTGCCGCTCATCGCCTGCGTGCCTACCTCGGCTCCCTGGACGCGGCGACGAAGCGATTCCTGCGCCTCGCGGCCGACGCTGCGGCGGAGAACTGGGATCGCACCGACCAGGGCATCTGGGAGGTGCGGGGCGAACCTCGCCACTTCCTCTACTCGAAGCTCATGTGTTGGGTCGCGCTCGACCGCGCGATCGAGCTCGCACCGACGATCGACGGCGAAGCTCGCGTGGAGGACTGGGCCGAGACACGCGAGGAGATCAGTGCGGCGATCCTGGCGCGCGGTTGGAGCGACGAGGCCGGGGCGTTCACGCAGTCGTTCGGCTCGTCCCAGCTCGACGCGTCGACGTTGGTGATGCCGATCGTGGGGTTCCTACCCGCCGACGACCCCCGCATGCTGGCCACGATCGAAGCGATCGAGCGGCGCCTGACCGATGATCGTGGGCTCGTGTACCGATACCGGGTCGAAGAGACCGACGACGGCCTCGCCGGCGAGGAGGGCTCGTTCCTGCTCTGCACCTTCTGGCTGGCCGAGGCACTCGCACTCGCCGGCGAAACCGATCGAGCGCGCGGGGTCTTCGAGCGCGCGGCCGCGTTCGTGAACGACGTCGGTCTGCTCAGCGAGGAGGCCGACGCGGCCACGGGGGCCCTGCTGGGGAACTTCCCGCAGGCATTCAGCCACATCGGCCTGGTGAACGCCGCGTGGGCGATCGCGCGGTCGGCCGACCGATGAGATCTGAACCTATCGGGCGTCGAGGGGCGACACGCCGAATGCCACGGCGAAGCGGCGGCACCAGATCACCGCGCTCGCGAAGTCCGATGGGTCGGCATCCCTGGGCAGCTTGTAGTTCTGGTTGCCGACGTTGCCTTTGAGGCCGCCGAGGTCGATCCACGAACCCTCGAACGCCGCCGGGTCGCCGTCGGCGGGCGCGTCCGAGAGGTAGACGCGCAGGTCGGGGCCATTGAGCGTCTCGAAGTCCTCGAGGCGCAGGAACACTCGTCCGTCGCTGAGCTCGACCAGCGCCGCCGTCCCCGTGGTCTCGTGCTCGACGCCGGCGAAGCGTCCTGTCGACAGGATCGTGGAGCCGCGCTCAGCGTCAGCTTCATCGCTCGGCGCCGGCTGTTCCCCGTCCGCCTGCGTGGACGATGCGGGGGCCGCAGCCGGGGGCGGCAGGGCTTCATCGACGCGCCGATCGATCAGCGCGCTCTGTGGTGAGAACCAGTAGAGGCCGAATCCCGTCGCGACGACGACGATGACGACCAGCGCGATCGCCCTCGCGCGATGCTCCTGGAGCTGCCGTTTGATCAGGCCCATGTCGTTGCTCCTCGTCGTGGTCGCCGCGCGGCGCTCGCGGTTCCACCTCTTGCGAACGGTACACCGGCGCGACCGAACCACCGACGGTCCGGTCGCGCGCGATGTCCTCGGGTCAGGCGATCCGTGTGATCACGATGCGCACCACGGGACGGTCCACGTCCCAGCCGTGCGGGTCGCTCACCAAGTCGGACCCTCCCTGGATGCCCGCGTGGTGGTGGATCACGCCGTTCTCGAGCAGCGTGGCGTCGCTGACGTCGGTGCCGGGGTCGCCCGACGATACGCCGACGAGGCCCTGGCACGGCGGCACGATGTCGGCGAAATCCTCGGTGTTGGTCTCGGTGCCCGCATCGTATGCCTTGGCTCCGATCCGCACCGTGTCGCCCACCTCGGCCGGCAGACGCACATGGTTGATGCCCGTCAGTCGTCGTTCGTGCAGATCAGCATCGCGGCAACGGAGATGTAGCCCACCCTGCGACCGGCCCCGATCGTGAGGCGTTCGACGTCGTCGAACATGCCCGACGCGGGCAGGCCGCTGGGCACGACCGGCTCGCCCGCTGCCTTCACCTGGCCGACTCCCCCGGACTGCGAGACGGCGGACACGAGGGCCGGCACGTTGCCGTTCTCAGCGACTTCCTTGATCCCCACGCTCGCGATGTGTCCGACCTCGAACAGGTCGAAATCCTCTCGATGGGTGACGACGACCGGCGGCGTGAGC
>JAOUEA010000260.1 GCA_029858935.1 Actinomycetota bacterium | reverse complement strand
TCGCTCGACGCTGGGAACTGAGGACGCCTGAGGATTTGCCCGACCCGCCCACCCTGCCGCCCCGCCGGGACCCTCGTCCCGTGGGTGGGCTCCGTCATTCCGAAGTCCTGACCCTATGGTCTTGCGCGCGGTCACAGCATCGACGACGCGCGGCTACAGGAGTGGCTGCCATTGATCGGGATGAGTCCATCCTCGTACTCGCAGCTGCCGCGTCGCCCACACTCAGCGCGTGCGCGTCCGACGAGCCGGCGACGCCAGCGGCCGAGTCTGCGACGCACGAGGGGAGCATGACCCCGTATGAGGAAGACGTCGAGGAGGTGTTCGGCTTCGGAGCGGCCGGCGACCCGGCTCACGCGGACCGGAGCGTCGAGGTCACGGCCACCGACTCGCTCCAGTTCGAACCGCCATCGATCGATGTGAGCGCGGGCGGAGCCATCACCTTCTTCGTCTCGAGCCCGGGCCAGGTTCCCCACGAGTTCGTGATCGGCGACGCCACGCTCCGGGCGGATCACACCGAGGAGATGCGGCCGGAGGAGCGATGCATGCAGCGCCGTCGAAGTCGGACGGACAACCTGCCTTCTCAGGAAGACCCGCGGGCTCGCTCCACACCCCTCTCGGAGCATGGGGTCGCTCAGCTGGCCCGGACCGTCCACGGTCACTAGGCTGGATCGCGGCGGGTCCTCCCATCCCGTCGCGATTCCTCCGGAGGAAGTGTCGTGCCCGAACCGAGTTCCACGATCGATCGCGCGCGGATCGCCGCTTCGAGCGAATCGTGGGCCGAGGCCTACGAGCTGTTCGGCTCGGTCGACCGCTCGGAGATGAAGCCCGCCGACCTCGCCGCGTTCGCCGACGCCGCGTGGTGGAACGCCAGCCGGGACGAGTCGGTCGGCGCCAGGCTGGAAGCCTACGCGGGGTTCGATGGATCGGACGACCATCGGGGCGCGGCGGCCACGGCCGTCCGCCTGTTCTTCGAGCACTTCTATACCTCCCAGGCTGCGGAGGCGACCGGGTGGCTCATGCGGGCGCAGCGACATCTCGCGGACGAACCGGACGAACCGGAGGGGCCGGAGCACGGCTACCTCGCGGTGGGGTGGGGCTATATGGCGCTGCTCCGCGGTGATGTCGCCGAGGCCGAGCGGCTCGGGGAGCAGGCCGTCTTCATCGGCAGACATGCCGAGGACCGCGATCTGACCGCGCTCGCGCTCGACGTGCTGGGAAGGTCGATGATCGCGGACGGCCGGGTCGAACGGGGCGAGTCGCTGCTCGACGAGGCCATGACCTCGGTGGTATCCGGAGAGCTGGGCTCGTTCGCGACCGGCACCGTCTACTGCAACGTGCTCGGTGCGTGTCTGGACATCGCCGACCTCCGTCGCGCGGTGGAATGGAGCCGGGCCAGCGCGTCGTGGTGCGAGTCGCTCCTGCCCGAAGCGCCCTTCAACGGTTTCTGCCGCCTGTACCGGGTGCAGCTGTCGATGATGCGCGGCGCGTGGGCGGAGGCGGAGGCGGAGGCGAACGAGGCCGCGGACCTGCTCACGTTCAGTCCCTTCCACCTCGGCGCCGCCATGCTCCTCATCGGCGAGCTCCGCCGCCGCCACGGCGACATCGCGAGCGCCGAAGAGGCGTTCGCCAGGGCTCGGGAGCTGGGGTTCGAGCCACAACCCGGTCTCGCGTTCCTGCGCCTCATGCAGGGCAAGCCCGATGTGGCCTTCAGCGGACTTCGGGTGGCCCTCGCCGACGACTCGCCGAGTCCCTTGAGTCGCACGCTGCTGCTGGGCGCGATGGCACAGACCGCCCTCGCGGCAGGCGAGCTCGACGCCGCCCGGGCCGCGTGCGACGAGCTCGACACCGCAGCCGACCTGCAGGGCGTTCCCGCGATCCGTGCCGCCGCAGCAACGGCCCGAGGAAGCCTGCGACTCGCGGAGAGGGATGTCGACGGCGCGCTCCGGAAGCTCCGACGGGCATGCGCCACGTGGCGCGAGCTCGAGCTCCCCTACGAAGCCGCCCACGCGCAGGTCCTGTACGGACTCGCCGTGCGAGCAGCGGGCGACGAGGAGGGAGCCGTGGCCGAGCTGACCTCGGCACGGGCGGCTTTCTCCCACCTCGGAGCGGTCGCCGACGCGGCCATGATCGACGGGTACCTCGGAGGGAAGGACCTGCCGGGCGGGCTCACCGAGCGGCAGGCCGAGGTGCTTCGCCTCGTCGCGGCCGGCAAGCGGAACCGAGAGATCGCCGAGTCCCTCGTCATCAGCGAGCACACCGTGGCGAGGCACCTGCAGGACATCTACGCCAAGCTCGGCGTCTCGTCGAGGGCCGCGGCCACGGCCTTCGCGATCGAGCGCGGCATCGCCTGAGCTACCCCCGGCTCCCGGAACCATGGTCCGTTCCCACCAGGCCCCGGGGTCTCGAGTTGGCTGATATCGGCGATGCCTGCGCTGCGGCTCGGAGCCTACGGTCGCCCCAGTCGAGCGCAGGAGGGACGCCATGGACATGGAACGAGACACCGAACGGTTCGAGACCGTGGTAGTGGGCGGCGGGCAGGCCGGCCTCTCTGTGGGCTACCACCTCGCCGAGCGAGGCCGGGACTTCGTGATCCTCGACGCCAGCGAGCGCGTCGGCGACGCGTGGCGCCATCGGTGGGACTCCCTGCTGCTGTTCACCCCCGCGCGCATCAACGGCCTTGCCGGCATGCGCTTCCCCGGCCGAGGCGACACGTTCATCGGCAAGGACGTCATGGCCGACTACCTCGAACGCTACGCGGCCCGGTTCGAACTTCCGGTGCGAAGCGGCGTCAGGGTCGACCGGCTGTCACGCGACGGGACCGGGTTCTCGATCGAGGCCGGCGAACGGCGGTTCGAAGCCGACAACG
>JAOUEA010000067.1 GCA_029858935.1 Actinomycetota bacterium | reverse complement strand
ATGCAACGCGAGGTCGAGGTGCTCACCCGATTGCTGCACGAGCCCGATCGACCCTACGTGGCGATCCTCGGCGGCGCGAAGGTGAGCGACAAGCTCGCGGTGATCGAGTCGTTGATCGACCGGGTCGACGCCTTGCTGGTCGGAGGCGCCATGGCCTTCACCGTCATCGCCTCCGACGGCGGGGAGATCGGCCGGAGCCTGTGTGAGCGGGAACGATTCGACGAGGTTCAGGCAGCGAAGGAGCGAGCCCGAGCGCGCGGTGTGCTCATCGAGGTTCCCCTCGACGTGGTCGCAGCCGCCGAGGTTTCGGTGCAGGCTGAACGGCGCACGGTGCCGGCAGCCGAGATCCCGCGAGGATTGATGGGCCTCGATATCGGCCCGCGGACCGTCGCGGAGTACGCGCGCATCATCGCCGAGGCCAAGACGATCCTGTGGAACGGTCCCATGGGCGTCTTCGAGCTCGAGCCCTTCAGCGCCGGCACGCGAGGCATCGCGACCGCCGTTGCCAACGCGCCCGCGTTCAGCGTGGTCGGTGGGGGAGACTCCCTGTTGGCCGTCAAGAAGGCCGAGCTCTCCGACGCCTTCGATCACCTGTCCACCGGTGGAGGCGCCTCACTCGAGTTCCTCGAGGGACGGAGCCTGCCCGGCATCTCGATCTTGGAGGGTCGGCGATGAGCCCATCATCCGCACCCCCGCGACATCCGATCATCGCCGCGAACTGGAAGATGCACAAGACGCATCTCGAGGCGATCCAGGCGGTGCAGAAGCTCAGCTACCTCCTCGATGTGCGCGACGCCGAGCGTGTGGAGATCGTGATCTGTCCGCCCTTCACGGCGCTCAGGTCGGTCGAAACCCTCCTCGATTCAGACAAGCTTCCATACGAACTCGGGGCCCAGAACGTCTGGTTCGACGAACGGGGGGCGTTCACCGGCGAGGTCTCTCCGCTGATGCTTCGTGCGCTGCGGGTTCGCTACGTGATCGTCGGACATTCGGAGCGTCGGCAGTCGTTCGGGGAGGACGACCAGGTCGTGAACAAGAAGGTGCGAGCGGTCTTGAAGGCGGGCATGACGCCCATCCTGTGCGTCGGCGAGACGCTCGAGGAACGCGAGGCCGATGGAACCGAGAGCAAGGTGTCGCAGCAGATCCGCCGTGGATTCGATCAAGTCCCGGCCGAGCAGGCTGCGACGATGGTGGTGGCGTACGAACCGATCTGGGCGATCGGCACCGGGCGCAACGCCGACGCAGCCGACGCCGGTCGTGTGATCGAGCTGATCCGCGCCACCCTCGCCGATCGGTACGACGACTCCGTCGCGAACTCCGTGCGCGCGCAGTACGGAGGAAGCGTGAAGCCGGGCAACATCCGGGAATTCATGGCGCACCCTGAGATCGACGGGGCGCTCGTGGGCGGCGCAAGCCTCGACCCCGAGGATCTCGCGCTGATCGTGAAATATCGCTGAGGCCGAATCACCCAACGGAAGGATCGATGTGAGCACCCTCTTGTACGTCTGCCTCGACGGCCTCGGCGACGACCCGATCCCCGAATTCGACGGCCGGACGCCGCTCGAGGCGGCCGCGACCCCGAACCTCGACAACCTCGCCACGAGGGGCGCGACGGGCACGGTCGTGACCGTCGGGCCGGGCATCGCCCCGGAATCGGACATCGGGGTGTTCGGCATCCTCGGGTACGACCCCACCGAGGAGCACCCGGGCCGTGGTGTGCTCGAGGCGCTCGGTATCGGCATGGACTTCCGAGACGGCGACCTCGCCTACCGGATCAACCTCGCGACGGCGGCCTGGCCCGAGATCGTCGACCGCCGCGTGGGACGCGACCTGAGCAGCGACGAGGCCCACGCCCTCGCCGACGAGGTGAACCGGACGCTGCGGCTCGACGGCGCCACGTTCGACCTGCAGGCGACGATCGAGCATCGGGGAGCGCTCGTGATCCGCGCCGATGACGGCGCTGCCCTGTCCGCGAACGTGACCAACACCGACCCGGCCTACGAACGCCGAGGCCACCTTGGTGTCGCCCTCGAGATCTTCGAGCCGGTCGTGGCCACGGCGACGGCGCTCGAGGCCACCCGCGCCGCCGAGCGAGCCGCCGATCTCACGAACGCGTTCGTCGAGGGATCGTTCCGCATCCTCGATGCGAGCGAGGTGAACGCTCGTCGACGCGCAGAGGGGAGGCTGCCGGGAAACCTCATCCTCACGCGTGACGGAGGCGACCACCGACCCGACCTGGAGCCGATCGCGGACAGGTTCGGCATGGTGTGGGCGTGCTTCGTCGAGATGCCCGTCGAGCGAGGCATCTCGCTGGCCCTGGGCATGCATCCCGTCGACGCACCGCGGCTCGATGTCACCGGCTTCGGCCCCGATGCCGAGGAGGCGTACGCGGCGTGGGCGCGGCTCGCGGCGGAGGCTCTCGCCGACTTCCAAGCGATCTACGTCCACATCAAAGGGCCGGATGTGCCGGCCCACGATGGGCGGTCGGAGGACAAGCGCGACGTCGTTTCCGCGATCGACCGGGCGTTCTTCGGCGAGGTGCTCCCGCAGCTCGAGCCGAACTCCGTGGTGGCGGTGACGGCCGATCACGCGACCTCGTGCGTGCGCAAGGCCCACACGGCCGACCCCGTGCCCCTGCTCTTGAGCGGTGGTCCGGTGGTGCCCGACGCCACCGATTCGTTCGGTGAACGCGCCTGCGCCGAGGGCTCGCTCGGCCGGTTGCTCGGCCCGCAGATCCTGCCCAGGCTGAGCGACCTGATCCGGGGCTGACGCATGCACGAATCGGCCGGATTTCCACGAAGATTGCGGATTCCTGCCCCGTTTAGAGGCTCATCGCCCTCAGCAGCGGTCGGAATAGCCCGAAGGTGCATTGCTGAGGGTCGAGAACCGGCCTATCATCCGCGCCGGTGAGCGACGAGCGACACGGCGGTCCGGGAGACGACAAGGGCTCTCTGTTGGCGCCAGGCACGAGCGGATCCCGATCCGGCCTGGGCAAGGACGAGTCGTTCGTCGAGCAAGCCCTCGTGGAGAGCGAGGTCGTCCCCGGCGCGCTGATGCCCAAGGAGGACATCGGCCGGTCGCCGTGGCAAATCTTCTGGCGGCAGTTCCGGCGAGACCGATGGGCGCTGACCGGCGTGGCCGTGATCATCGTGATGATCGTGTTGGCGCTCATCGCGCCCCTGTCGGTACGCTGGACCGGTCATGATCCGAACTTCGTGAATCTCGACGCGCTCGACTCCTTCGGCCTGCCCGGCGCCCCGGCGTGGTGGCCCTGCCCAGATGGGGCGAACGACGCGCCCGTCGTCACGCAGGGCGGTCAGATCTCGGTGACGAGCCCGGGCTGCACGGCAGTTCCCGGGTACTGGCTCGGCGTCGACGGAACCGGGCGAGATCTCTTCGTCCGCATCCTCTACGGAGCCCGCACGTCGCTGGTGATCGCGTTCGCGGCGACGGGCATCTCGCTCGTCATCGGCACGGTGCTCGGCGTGATCTCCGGGTTCTTCCGCGGAAAGACCGACACGTTCATCTCCCGGCTCACCGACGTGGTCCTGTCGCTGCCGATCCTCCTGCTGGCGTTGGGGCTGGTGTCGGCCTGCGGCGCGAGCGCGGAGGGATGTCTGGGGGGCCTCATCCAGCCCGGCTTGCTGCTCGTGAGCCTCATCATCGGCCTGTTCAGCTGGCCCTATATCTCTCGCATCATCCGCGGGCAGGTGCTGTCACTGCGGGAGAAGGAGTTCGTCGAGGCGTCGCGGTCGTTGGGCGCCTCGAACTGGAGGATCATGGCGAGGGAAGTGCTGCCCAACGTGGCGGCGCCTCTCATCGTCTACACGACCCTGATCATCCCCGCGAACATCCTGTTCGAAGCCGGGCTCTCGTTCCTCGGCGTCGGAGTGCCGCAAACGACCCCGTCGTGGGGAGCCATGCTGAGCGAGTCCGCGAGCGCCTTCGAGTATGCGGTCTGGTTGATGGTGTTCCCCGGCCTGGCGCTCTTCATGACCACGCTCGCGTTCAACCTCGTCGGCGACGGGCTGCGCGACGCCCTCGACCCCCGGACGCAGGCGTGATCGCGCGGCGTCGGTTCGGCCGCTGAAGGAGATCGGGAGCCATGGGGCGATATCTCATCCGCCGGACCTTGTTCCTGATCCTGGTCCTGTTCATCGTGTCGCTCCTCACGTTCCTGATCTTCGTGAAGCTTCCGGCCGCCGACCCTGCCCGGCGAGCGACCGGACGGTCGACGACACCAGAGCAGGTCGAGGCCGCCCGCGAGGCGTTCGGACTCGACAAGCCCTTGTACGTCCAGTACGGGAGGTTCGCCAAGGGCCTGATCCCCTTGCCGGGGTTCTTCCTCAACGAGGACGTGTACTACTCGTACGGGAACTTCATCGCGGTCAAAGAGGAGATCTACCGGCGGCTCCCGGTCACGATCACCCTGACGATCGGCGCTGCGGTGATCTGGCTCGCGATGGGCATCCCGATCGGCATCATCTCGGGTGTTCGCAAGGGCTCGATCTGGGATCGAGCCGGCATGGTCTTCGCGCTGATCGGGGTCTCGATGCCGGTGTTCTGGCTCGGCCAGCTGCTGCTGTACTTCTTCTGGTTCCAGCTGGGGTGGGCGCCCCCTTCGGGCCTCCAGATCGGCGCATCGATCTGGGAATCGATCGCAGAAGGCAAGTTCATCCTGCCCTGGATCACCTTGGCCTTCACCTCCGCGGCTTTCTACGCCCGCATGGTGCGCGGCAACCTGATCGAGACGATGAGCGAGGACTACATCCGCACGGCGCGGTCCAAGGGTCTCGCCGAGCGGCGAGTGATCTACAAACACGGCCTGCGAGGTGCCCTGACCCCCGTGGTGACGATGCTCGGTCTCGACATCGGGCTGCTCCTGGGCGGCGCGTTCATCACGGAGACGCTCTTCGGACTGCCGGGCATCGGCGAGCTCGCGGTGAAGTCCATCAACAACAACGACTTCCCGATGGTGATGGGTGTGACCGTGCTGGGTGCCTTGTTCATCGCCGTCGCGAACCTCGTGGTCGACGTCGTGTATGCATTCCTGGATCCGAGAGTGAGGTACACGTAGGTGCCCGAGCCACTGCTGGAGGTCAAGGACCTCAAGGTCCACTTCAACACCGACGACGGCCTCGTGAAGGCCGTCGACGGGGTGTCCTACACCGTGGAGCCCGGGGAAACCCTCGGTATCGTCGGGGAGTCCGGGTCTGGCAAGAGCGTGAGCTCGTTGACCGTGATGGGACTCATCTCGCCGCAGCAGGCCACGATCTCCGGTGAGGTGATCTTCCAGGGGCAGGATCTGTTGAAGCTGCCGGCCGACGAGATGCGCACGATCCGCGGCGACAAGATCTCGATGATCTTCCAGGACCCGATGACCTCGCTCCACCCCTTCTACAAGGTCGGAGACCAGATCGCCGAAGCGATCCTGCAACACCAGAAGGTCTCGAAGAAGGAGGCCTTCGACCAGGCCATCGACATGCTCGGCAAGGTGAACATCCCCAAGCCAGCGGAACGCGCGAAGCAGTTCCCCCACGAGTTCTCGGGTGGCATGCGACAGCGGGCCATGATCGCGATGGCGCTGGCCCTGAACCCCGACCTGTTGATCGCCGACGAGCCCACGACCGCGCTCGACGTGACGGTGCAGGCGCAGATCCTCGATCTGATCGACCGGCTGAAGGACGAGTTCAACGCCGCCGTCATCATCATCACGCACGACCTCGGCGTGGTCGCCGAGCACTGCGACGACATCCAGGTGATGTATGCCGGCAAGGCTGCGGAGTTCGGCAACACCGACGACATCTATTACCGGCCGCTGCATCCCTACACATGGGGCCTGCTCGGCTCGATCCCGAAACTCGACGAGGAGACCGAGCGGCTGAATCCGATCCGAGGCCTCCCGCCGTCGCTCATCAACGTGCCCCCCGGGTGCTCCTTCAGCCCACGATGTCCGTACCGGTTCGACCCGTGCGACAAGGAGGTTCCTGCGCTGGTCCCGGTCGACGGCCACCATGCATCGGCCTGCCACCTTCCGCTCGCCGAGAAGGAGCGCATCGTGAACGAGGAGGTGCTCGCGAGCCGATGAGCGTGCAGGTGAACGAACGCACCGAGCCGTCGCCGGCCAACCGAGGCGAACCGCTGATTCGGGTGCGCGGGCTCAAGAAGTACTTCCCGATCACCCAGGGCATCCTGTTCCAGCACCACGTGGGCGACGTGCATGCGGTCGACGGCGTCGATCTCGAGGTGTATCCCGGTGAGACCCTCGGACTCGTCGGGGAGACCGGCTGCGGCAAGTCGACGCTCGCGCGCGTCGTGATGCGCCTGTTCGAGCCGACCGATGGCACCGTCGAGTTCCAAGGTCGAGACATCACGAAGTTGAAGGGCCAGGACCTTCGTCAGCTGCGTCGCGACATGCAGATGGTCTTCCAGGATCCGTACGCTTCGTTGAACCCTCGCAAGACGGTCGGCACGATCATCGGCGCCCCGTACATGCTGCACAAGACGGTGGCCAAGCGCTCGGTCAAGGGCGAGGTGCAGGAGTTGATGGAGCTCGTGGGGTTGAATCCCGAGCACTACAACCGGTACCCGCACGAGTTCTCGGGCGGGCAGCGCCAGCGCATCGGGGTGGCGCGGGCGTTGGCGCTACGCCCCAAACTCATCGTTGCCGACGAGCCGGTCTCGGCGCTCGACGTCTCGGTTCAGGCGCAGATCCTGAACCTGCTCGACGACCTGCAGAACGAGTTCAACCTGACGTACCTGTTCATCGCTCACGACCTCGGCGTGGTGAAGCACGTGAGCGACCGTGTCGCCGTGATGTACCTGGGCAAGATCGTCGAGATGTCGGACGGGGAGTCGCTGTACAAGCAGCCGAAACACCCCTACACGGGCGCGCTGCTCTCGGCGGTGCCGATCGCGGATCCGAAGCTGGCGCGGCTGAAGAAGCGCATCATCCTCCAGGGCGACGTTCCCTCGCCGATCGACCCACCCTCAGGCTGTCGCTTCCACCCGAGGTGCCCACGTACCAAGGAGATCGCGAAGTCAGAAGGCCTGCCCGACGGGGTGGAACCGCGGTGTCGCACCGACGAACCACCACTCGAGGAGTTCCATCGCGGGCACCTTGCAGCGTGTCACTTCCCGCTCGAGGAATCTATCATCGCTTCCTCCGGCGACTGACCGGTCGCCACCGAGAGCGGGGTCCGCATGCTGAACACCATCGTGATCGTGATCGACGTGATCGCGGCCCTCTTCCTGATCCTGACGATCCTGCTGCACTCAGGACGGGGGAGCGGCCTGTCCGACATGTTCGGGGGCACGTCGTCCCTGTCGGGCGGTACCGCCATGGAGCGCACCCTCGACCGCCTCACGGTCATCACGGCCCTGATCTTCGGGCTCTGCACCTTCTGGCTCGCCTGGCAGTGGAACCCGTAGACCGGCGGGGACCGGTTGATACGATGCGCCAGCCCACGTCGGAGTGGCGGAACTTGGTAGACGCGCTAGGTTGAGGGCCTAGTGCCCCTTGCGGGGCGTGGGGGTTCAAATCCCCCCTCCGACACACTCGTTAGTACACGCGTCGGGTTCTGCAGTGACATGCATGCATCCGTCGTCGTGGTAGACGACGGCGAGGTTCAGCTCCCGGTAAACCGCCCTGCGGTCCTCTGAGTCGGCGTGCTTGAGGATCTCGACGATGCCCTTCAGCTGGGTCACGAGCTTCTTGATCTCATCGGCGCTGAGACGGGAGCCGTCGCCACGAGGCCGGAGTGCCACCTCGGCCGCCTTGCGAGCGAGCTTGACCTCCTCGATCCACTCGCCGACGATCGCAGGGTCGGTACCGGCTTCGAGGGCATGGCGGTACTTGGCGAGCTTGTCGTCGCATTCCTTGAGCTTCTTGCGGGCTGCGGCGATGCGGTTCTGTTCGGCGATGTCGGGCCCGGCGGCGGCCTCGAGCGCGGCGCAGGTGTCATCGATGTGGCCGTCGTCGAAGAGCTCTGCGAGCCAGTTGTCGATGGCCGGGGTCAGGGCGTCTTCGCGTACGTACACGGTGCTGGGGTGCTCGCCCTTGGCGACTGCGTACTCCTTTGCCGGCGCCGCCGGAGGAGGGCCAGATCGAGGCCTATGAGTTCGACCTGCCCGATGTCGGCGACGAGCGCTTCGGCTGGGTGCTGCGCATGGGGGACACCGACCGGTGGGACGTCCGGTGGGTGATCGTCCGCGACGGGCCGGTCCTGATCGCCCTCGAGGAGCACGAGATCCTCAGCGGAGAGAACATCCTGAGCGATCAGGAGATCGCGGACATCGTGCAGGCGGCCGCCGCGAAGGTCGCGTGACCGATCCAACTGCGATGCCGAGGACACCTGGGTTGAGCCGTCGCAGGGTCGTGTCAGTAGCCCTGGATCCAACGGGACGGGACTTTTGGCCCTGCCGCGTGCGTGTCGCCACGATCAGGTTTGCATTGGTGGGCAATCGGTTCACTGTATTACTTGCGTACGCACAGGTGGGAGATGGAGCAGACGCAATCGGGAAGAATGCGGCCCGGGGTTTGGGTCGCCGGTGCGGCTGTTCTCGTCGTCTTCGTCGTGTTGGCGGGGCTCGGCTATCAGGCATACCGGGACTGGGCTCGTGGGGCCCCCGGGTATCCGTCCTTGGCCGATTCCCCTGATGCCGATCTCGTGGGGACGATCGCCTACTACGACGCCGCCACCCAGTGTGTCCGTCTCATGGACGCGTCGGCCGGTCGGAGCGCTGACGTCTACTGCCTCGACGGCACTCCAGAGGGAACCGGCAGGATCAACGGTCCGCAGCTGGCCTGGCGCCCCGACGGGCGGCTCGAGGTCACCGCCTTCGACTGGCCCCAGGGCGAGGAGCCGACCAGCGCCTGGCAGGTACTGGTCGACGCGACCACCGGTGATGTCGAGGAGGTGCCCGACGGGGATTTGCCTGAGGCCCCGCCCGTACCGCCGGCCGCCGCCATCGGACCCGACGGTCAACAAGCGACACTCACCCTGCGCGACAACCGGTTGGTGATCGAACTCATTGCCAACGGTGAAAGCCGGACCCTCTTGACCTCCGAGAAGTACTCGACGGACTTCGGGCTGACCCCCAGCAATGAGCTGCTGTGGTCGCCGGATGGCCAGTACCTGGTGTTCAGCGACGGTCGGTTGCTCCTCACGACCACCGAGGAGTCCTCGACTACCAGGATCGTGGTCGAGTCCCCGGGGTCGTTCGGCTGCTGCTACGCGTCTCTTGGGGTCCGTTCCTACGCCGTCACCGACGCGACCCTCGTCATTGAGGGAAGCTGATAGCGATGACAGGCCCGATCCGCAGTAGCGGTGGACTTCTGCATGGGCCTCGGCACTGGTCAACGTCGTGCAAGTCCGGTACTCGAGATGGGCGCTTGCGCTGCTGACCCTCGGCACCTCCGCCGCCGCGGTTCAGCGATCGAGGGACCGGTCGATTCTCGTGCTGGTCATCGTTCTTCTCTCGGACTCGTGGTGGCGGGCGCCGTCGTGTTCCTCGCAGGTGAAGGCCACGACCGACCCGCGGATTCGGAGATCCGGTCGTGGGCGGCTGATCGGGCAGAGGCTCACGCAGCGGCCAGTTCGACAAGACATGGCGCGCGTGTACCTTCGGTGAGCGTCGCCCCTCCAACACTCGAACAACTGTTCGATGCTCAGGATCCGCCGAAGACGCCAGCACCGCAAGCCCGTCCGCCGCAGGCCCTACCAAGGACTGAACCACGGACACCGAGCTCCTCACGCAGGACCTGCCCGAACGACGCCGAACCAGCCCAGCCACGCGAACCGCCTAACGCCGCGATCAGCTCCGCGGTCCAAGGTGCGCGTGTACTCAGGGTTACAGTCGCCCCTCCGACACCACCTGACCTGCAGGAACGCAAAGAGAAGGGCCCGGCCGGGTTTTCCCGCCGGGGCCCTTGTCTGCCCGTTGTCTGCCCACTGAAGTCAGCTTTGTATCCGACACTCGCTTGTGTCCTACTCTGCTCCGGGGGTTTCACGATGGATCGAGTCTTCCGAACCGGCTATGAGGTCGCGAAATGGAAGTCGACACCTCCCGCCATCAAGAAGCTCCATCGGAAGTGCCCGTCCGCCTGGGAAGATGGCCACGCCGCTGGCGCATCCGAAGTTCGAGCCTTCTTACCGCGCTCGTGCCGCGTGAGGTGGAGGTCGAACACGTCGCCGCCTCAATGGCCCGCGAATTGGGCTCCGAGAAGGAACATCGGTGCGGTCGTTGAGGAGTCGGGCGCAGCTCCTCGAAGCGGGGCTCTCGACGAGCGCCTGCGGTGGTGGCGCGACATGGCCGACGAGATGCGGGGGCGGGGGACTCGCCCAGCCGATCGAGCACGGGGGGGGGTCCGTCGTGACCCCGGTTCGACCCGTCTGGCCGACCCCCGTCAGAAGCATCGTGCTCACCCGCGAGTCAGGCTTGTACCGGAACCTCGTAGATCTCGTCGGCAGGGTGCCCGGCTCGCTCATGGACTCGCTTCACTGCGTCCATGCTGGGGGCCTCTGAGAGGCAGAACACCATCCCAGAGACGGGGTCTGCCCATGCGTGCTTGAAGTCTGCGCCTTCCTCGCCCTGGATGGCCAGGTCCGCTTGATGGGCCTCCGAGAGTTGTTCGGGGGTAACGTCCTTCATGCTGCGGTGCACATCCATGAACTCCGGCATCCGGCCGCCTCTCCTATCGGTGGGTAGCGGCAGGCTACTGCAACCCACCTGAGTGGGGCACGGGGCAGACGCGTCGAGGCAGCCGGCGACACCGCTGACCAGGTCTACCGCCAGCACGGCGGTGAGGGGCCGAAAGGGCAACTGCTCCCTCGACGCTCGTGATCGGCGTGCCCTTTCAGCTTCCGGCCCCCTCGAGCCCCGCGAGTCTGCACATCACGAACGACCCGAACGGGCGGCGCATCGAGCTGTGTGTTCGGCCTCGATACCCAAAGGCTTCGGGGAGGAGGATCCGTGTCCGCGGACACCTGGAGGACCTGGCTTGCCGGTGCGGATGCCAGCGATGGCTAGCCGCGCTCGACTCAGCAGCCGCGGCTCGACGGGTTGTTCTCGCAGGCGGCATCACCTACGGCAGGAGGCGGGAACCGTTCTCCCGAGCACATCGCTTCTCGTCAGGAGTCGGGTCGGGGAACTCGTCGCCTTTCGTGATAACGGTGCCGCGCTGACCCTGCGTGATGATCTCGTGGTAGGTGTCACCGTTGAGCTCGTACGTGACGTCGACCCCTCGCCACTCGAAGCTGCCCGTGCCGACCGCCTCCATGATGAACACCGCCCGGGCAGCCTCGTCCGGCGCCAATCGGAACCCGTTCACGTGGACGAGCGGCTGAAGGAGGCAGGCGCCGTCGATGGCGAGGGTCGGCGGATACACGCGGTAGATCCCCGCCGGAGTGCCTACCCCTGCTGGGCGTCGATGGGGCCTATCTCCCCCGCCGACACGTCGACGACGGAACCGATCCCATGGCCCTGCACGCTGACGGTCAAGACCTCAAGGGGCTGATCGGTCGTGTTGTGCAGGGTGGCATCCATCGTCACCCACTGCTGCCCGAGAGGAACCTCGGAAAGCTCGGCCCAGAAGTCCCCTCCAGGGGCGAGGGCGGTTCCCTCTGGTACCGACCCCTGGCCGGCACCGGAGCCAGTCCCATCGCACCCGGAAAGAGCCAGTCCGAGCAGCGCCACCACGATCCAACGACTGCGCCGCCTAACGACCGATCGTCCAGACG
>JAOUEA010000259.1 GCA_029858935.1 Actinomycetota bacterium | reverse complement strand
GCGAGGATCCCCAGCGGGATGGCGAACAGCAGCGTGATCACGACTGCCACGAGCACCTGCGCCAGTGTGCCCATCGAGAGGTTCCACATGCCGAGCACTCCGAGCGCGGCGATGCACGTGAAGGACCCGACCGCGAGCCACCTCCCGGACAACCGCCAGCCGATCAGGGCGAACGAGCCTGCGACCATCCACCACGGCACCCCGACGAACAGCGACTCGACCGGGTCGAGCAGGTTCAGCAGCACGAAGTCGCTGATCGCGCTGGTGGCGTCGCCGAGGTTGGCCTGCAGCCACTCGACGATGGCGTTGGCGGGCGTAGCGACCGAGAACTCCAGTCCCGTGGGGAACGTCTGCTGTCGCAGCACCTCACGTCCGATCACGACCGCGGCGATCGTGATGAGGAGCGCCCCGATCGACAACTGCCGCCGCGTCAGGGTGCGACCGGCGAGCCGAAACGGCTTCGTGTGACGGCGATCACGCTGGCTCCACGCCGTGGTCACGCGATCGAGCACGATGGCCATCACCACGATCGCGATGCCGCCGTTGAGCGCCGCTCCGACGTTGAGCTGCTGCAGTCCGTCGAGCACGGTTTGTCCCAACCCTCCCGCGCCGACGAACGCGGCGATCACGACGATGCCGAGCGCCATCATGATCGTCTGGTTCACACCGAGCATGATCGACGGCTTGGCGAGTGGTACCTGCACGAGCCTCAGCCGCTGCCGCTCGGTCGATCCGAACGATGTGGCGACTTCGAGCGAGGACTCCGGCACGCCCTTGATACCGAGCGCGGTCAGCCGGATCGCCGGCGGCAACGCGAACGCCAGGGTGGCCATCAGGGCAGGCGGGTTCCCGATACCGAACAAGAGCACGGCGGGCAGCAGGTAGGCGTATGCCGGGATCGTCTGCATCGCGTCGAGGATCGGCCGAAGCACTCGCTCGACCTTCGGACGTCGTCCCGCCCAGATGCCGACCGGCACGCCGACGGCGACGGCGATCGTGACCGACACCGCTACCAAGGCCAGCGTCTCGATGCTGGCGTCCCAGACGCCCAGGAGTCCGAACGACATAACGCCGGCCGCGGTGAGCACGGCCATCTTCCACCCGGCGAGCACGCCGGCCAGCGAGGCAGCCCCCACCACCAACCCGAGCCAGGTCAGCCGCTCGAGGGCTGTGACGGTCGCGTCGACGAGCGTATCGACCGAGTCCTCGATCGGCGTCAGCAGGTAGGTGAACAGCGGACTCGTCGTACGGTTCTGGATCGCCCAGTCTCGGAACGCGTCGAACCACGCGGTGACGTCGACCACCCATCGCTCGGGGAACCCGGGCTGCAGCCACACCAGGCCGATCGTGGCGACGACCGCCGCGGCCGCCGCCCAGGCGAGACGACGCGGCCACGGACTCGGTTGCTGAGTGGGCACCAGCAACGATGCCGGCCGTGCGGTGCTCGCGTGCGATCGGGGAGGTGCGACCGCCATCAGCGATCCTCGACGAGCGCTGCCATGACGGCGCTCCGATCGACGAGGCCCACCAGTTCCTCTCCATCCATGACTCGGATCGTTCGGTCGGCCTCGGCGACGATCGGGATCAGCTCTTGCACCACCGTCGTCGGGGCGACCGCTGGACCGTCGACCGATCCGTGGCCGTTCACGGGGCGCATGATCGCTCGCGCCGTCAACACGTGGGCCCGCGGCACGTCCTTCGTGAAGTCGGCGACATAGTCATCGGCCGGGTGCGCCACGACTTCCTCGGGCGTGCCGACCTGCACGAACGCCCCGTCCTTCATGATCGCGATGCGGTCGCCAAGCTTCAGCGCCTCGGCGAGATCATGGGTGATGAAGATCATCGTCTTCTTCATCTCGTTCTGCAGGCGACGAACCTCGTCTTGCATGTCGCGTCTGATGAGCGGGTCGAGGGCGCTGAAGGGCTCGTCGAACAGCATGATCTCGGGGTCGGTCGCGAGCGCACTCGCGAGGCCCACCCGCTGCTGCATACCACCAGACAACTCATCGGGGAACCGGTCTCCCCAGCCCTCAAGGCCGACGACGTCCAGCACCTCGGTGGCTTTGGCGAAGCGCCCGTCCTTGTCTGCGCCTTGGATCTCGAGCCCGAAGGCCACGTTGTCGACGATGCGTCGATGGGGAAGCAGGCCGAAATGCTGGAACACCATGCTGATCTTCGTTCGGCGCACCGAGCGGAGTTCGTCGGCGTCCATGCGCATGACGTCTCGCCCGTCGACCAGGATCTCGCCCGCCGTCGGATCGTGGATGCGATTGAGCATGCGCACCAGGGTGGACTTGCCCGAGCCAGAAAGCCCCATCACGACGAAGACCTCCCCCTGGCCGACCTCGAACGAGACATCGCGGACCGCTGAAACACAGCCGGTCTTGGCGAGCAGCTCCTGCCTCGGAAGGTCGGCATCGGGCGTCCCCACGATGCGATCCGCCTTCGGACCGTAGATCTTCCAGACGTTGCTGCACGAGACCGTGGCGTTCGGCGTCTCGGTCAAAGGCCCGCCCCCCTTCCGGTTCAGCGCTCCGCAGGCCCACCGCGTGGACCGACCGATAGTCGGCCCACCGGCCCGGGCGCGCAAGTCAGGGGTTGCGCAGCCGACAACCGGCCGAGGACTCGCGCGGCCTCAGCGAAGCCCCAGCACCAGCAGCCCCGCGGCGACGAGGCCGATGCCCACGTACTGATTGGCGACGGGACGCTCATGCAGGTAGGCGACCGACATCCCGACGGCGATCAGGGGGAAGACCGCGGTCGCGATCAGCACGATCGAGATCAGACCCCGTGCGGCACCCACCGAGAAGGCCACGACACCGAGCAGATCGGCGGCCCCTGATCCGAGCGCGAGCAGGAGGCCGGCGTTCCACCCGACCGATCCGAATTC
>JAOUEA010000066.1 GCA_029858935.1 Actinomycetota bacterium | reverse complement strand
ACTCGAACATCTTCGAGCTGTCACACAGGGGCACCCTGCACCCGAGATGTGTGCACTTCTGGTAGAGCGCGTACAGGTTCCCCTGGTAGGACGTGACGTAGAAGCGCCCGGCGAGGAAGTATCGGACGGTGCCTTCCGGGAACGAGTCGACCTCTCCCGCATCGACGATGCCCCCGAACGCCCCCGACGTTCGCGGCCTGACGATGTCGAAGGTCGTCCAGGCGGCTTCCACCACGAGACCTGCCGCGAGCCCTTTCCACACCCAGCTCATGATCTTGCGTCGACCGACTGCGTCTGGTGTCGCGGGGGGTGTCGGCTCCTCAGGAACACCCATCATGATCAGAGCTCCAGATAGAGGTGCTGCCACGGCCACGACCACGACCACTCCGGCCCCCTGAACAAGGAGCCAACGAGGGTCAGCACGAGAGCGGCGACGGCGAGCGCGGTGAACAGGGTGACGAGCAACTTGCGGTCGCGGATGCGCCATCCACGGCTCCTGTCCAGGTAAGGGATCAGCGCCAGCCATGCGACGGCCGCACCAGGCACGAGGATGCCGGCCACCATCGGGTGCACGTGGGCCAGCAGTTCCTGCAGGCCGGCGAAGTACCACGGTGCCTTCGCGACCGGTGGCGTGCGGTTCGCGTCGGCCATCGACTGCAATGGGGCGTCGAACGCGATGGCGAGCGCGAAGATGACCGCCACCGTGGCGCCGGCGACGACCGCGTGCCGGATCAGGAAATGCGGCCAGGTGAAGACGGCGTCGTCCGGCTCCTGCTTCTTGCGGACCTCGATCTCGCGAGGGACGACCCCAAGGAGCCGATACCGAGGTTCCTCCTCAGGCTCGGGCATCGTCCTCGACCTCCTCTCGTGGAGATGTCTCTGACCGATCGAGCGCCGCCTCATCCTCACGATCTGCCACTGCGAATCCGTCCTTGCGGACCCGCCAGATGTGCACGGACAGCAGCAGCACCACCAGGCTGGGTAACACGTAGATGTGGAGCACGTAGAACCGAAGGAGGGCATCTCCTCCGACCTCGGGCCCTCCCAGCAGGACCTGGCGTGCGTTGTCACCGAGTAACGGCACGTAACCCGCGATGTTGGTTCCCACCGTGATCGCCCAGAAGGCGAGCTGATCCCATGGCAACAGATACCCGGTGAAGGACAAGAGCAGCGTGAGCAACAGCAGCCCGACACCAACCACCCAGTTGAACTGGCGGGGCGCTCGGTACGCGCCCGAATAGAACACACGCATCATGTGGAGGAAAACCACTAGCACCATCAGATGCGCGGACCATCGATGGATGTTGCGGATGAATTGACCGAACGCGACATCGGCGTGCAGGTCGTGCATGTCGAGGTAGGCCTGCGGCACGACTGGACGGTAGAAGAACATCAGGTACGTCCCCGAGATGAACAAGATGAGGAAGAGCACGGATGAGATGAAACCGAGGCGAAGGGTTGCACGCCACCCCACGACCTCCCGTGGCACCTTCACGGGGTAGATGTGTAGGAACAGGTTGTGGAACGAGGTCATCGCGCGCCCACGGGGTGTATCCGGTGGGGGATGCCTGACGACGGACTTGTACACCTCGCTTCGACGGAACCGGTCTCCCGGGTGGAACACCGATCGATAGAGGTCGGTGTCGCGCACGCGCCGCTTCCCGTTGCTCGCCATCACCGAGCCCTCACGCGGGCACCGCGTTGTCGATCATCGTGGAGTCCTCGTTCCATCCGGTCATCGACAGCGCGTCGGACGGACAGCGCTCGATGCACAGGGCGCAGCGGATGCAACGGTCCTCTTGGAGGATCAGCAGGCTTTCGGGGCCCCCGGCCGTTGCGCCCTCGATGTCCTCGATGTCCTCGGCGGGCACGATGCTGATGCATCGCTCGGGACAGATGTCGACACACCCGCCGCACAGGATGCAGAGGTCGACGTCGAGCGAGATGTTGTGGAAGCACTGCAGGCAGCGAGCAGCCTCGAGGCGGGCCTGATCATCCGCGTAGCCGAGCTCGATCTCGGGAACACCGATCCGGCGCTCAGATGACACCGACGGGATCGCCACTCGTGGCACCGCGTCGTACGCAAGCACGGGACGGGGGACGGTCACCATCGGGAGCATGCGCCGGAACCGTTTCTTGCCGGGAATTACATCGGCGAGCGCCTGGTGGATGGAGGCTGCCGCTCGTCGACCGTCCCCAATCGCGTCGATAAGGTTCCTGGGGCCGAAGGCCACGTCGCCGCCGGCGTAGATGCCGGGAGCCGATGTTGCCAATGAGTCCTGCTGAACCGCGATCGTGCCTCGTGGCCCGACTTCGACCCCGTCCTGCGGATCCAGCCACGAGAGGTCCGGAGCCTGTCCGATCGCGAGGATCACCGAATCGCACGGAAGGATCGACTCCGTTCCCTCTGTGAACGTGGGGTTGAATCGCCCGTCGGCATCGAACACGGATGAGACTTCGATCGTTTCGAGACCCTCCACATGGGTCTTGCCGACGATGCCTTTGGGGCCGCGACGGTGGAGGATCCGGACGCCCTCCACCTCTGCCTCCGCGATCTCATCCTCATGCGCGGGCATCTCGTTGCGCGCCTCGAGCGCCACGCAGATGACCTCTTTCGCACCCATACGGATCGCCGTTCGGGCGACGTCGAGCGTCACCTTGGCTGCGGCTTCTGCACCCTCTTGGGCTCCGGCGCTCGATCCCGGTTGGGTGCGGCCAGCCGCGATTTCGCGCAGAGCGGTGCGAGCGACGTCGAGTGCGACATTGCCGCCCCCGACGACGACGACGCGGTCGCCGAGGTCGACCCGATAGCCGCTGTTCGCGTTGATCAGGAATTCGACCGCCCGCAACACTCCGTCGAGCTCAACTCCTGGGATCTGCAGTTCCCGGCTACGGAGCGCCCCGGTGGCGATGAATGTTGCCGCGAAGCCGTCCTCCCTGAGCGACGACAGGGTGAAATCGCGGCCGAGGGCCGTCTCGGTTCGGATCTCGACGCCGAGGCCGAGGATGGCACGGATCTCAGCCTGCAAGACTTCTCGTCGCAGCCGATACGTGGGGATCCCCAGGACCATCATCCCGCCGGGGCGATCCTGGGCCTCGAACACGACGGGCCGATAACCGTATGCGGCGAGATCGTGGGCACACGCGAGGCCGGCAGGACCCGAACCGATCACGGCGATGCGCTGATCGCGAGAGGGCTGGTCCAGGAGGGCTTCGCGCCATCGGCGCCCGGCCTCGGGGCTCTCCACGCCCTCGCGTTCGCAGACGAACCGTTTCAGAGCGCGGATGGCGATCGGCTCGTCGATCACGCCGCGACGGCACGCCAGCTCGCAGGGAGCGGCGCAGACCCTGCCACAGATGGAGGGGAACGGATTGGGCAAGCGGGCTGTGAGATAGGCGAGCTCGTCGTCGCCGGCCGCGATCTGGCTCACGTACTGGCCCGCGTTCGTGAGGACCGGGCAGGCCTGCGTGCAGGGCACGTTCTGGTCGAACCACTCCGCGCCGACGGCCTCTGTACGAAACATCAACGTTGGGCCCGCCTGCCTTGAAGCCTCACGAACAAGACGCACATCGAAACGAACCAGACCGCCACCCATATCGCCACGATCGCGTCACGCAGACGAGGCGCCACACCGTGCAGAGGGAGGTAGGAGAGGAGCTCGTTCGGGACGCTCACGAACCCGATGAAGGATGCCACGAGGGTCGCGGCGGCCTTCGGAAGCACCCGGCTCCAGCGCTCGGGGTGACCGTAGGAGCCCCGCCCCACTGCTAGATCAGCCTCCCTCGCACTGCCGCGTCCCGCTCCTGCTGCATCCTGGCTCATGGTGCTCCCCTGTTCCTCCGGTAGGGGTGCCGAACGTCCCGCGTCGGTTGGGCCACACTACCCCGGCTGCGGCATCGACGCGGCGCGTCCCCACATCGGCTGGAACGATCGACAACGTCACCGTGTCGTCCTCCTCGAGAGGCAGACCGGTACGGTGAACACGATCATCTGGAGCCCACCGGACTCGACGTTCGAACGAGTTCGCCGGAAACGGGGCCCCAGGCTAGGATCCCCGAGGGGATCACTCGGTTGGCGAGGAGGGATCGACGGTGGATGAGCACCCGAACGCTGCGTTGGCCAGGTCGGGCTATGAGGCGATGGCGACAGGTGATGTGGCGACGTTCGCGGCGCTTCTCGATGACGACGTCCTCTGGCACGAGTCGACGCCTGGGTTCGAGCGGGACTACCGTGGCCGCGACGAGGTGCTCGCTATGTTCGGCCAGCTGATGGGCGAGTCCGGCGTGCAGATGACGCGGCTCGAAGTCCACGACATCCTGGCGGATGACGACCACACGGTGGTCCTTCTCGAGGTGACGGCTACGCGAGGGGAGCGCACGGCCACCCTCCGATACGCCGACGTCTACCACGTTCGGGACGCCAAGGTGGTCGAGCATTGGCACCTGGCCGTCGACCCCAAGGCGAACGAGGAGTTCTTCGCCGACTGAAGCACTTCACCAGGAGCGCTGCGGGATGTCGGTCATCTGTCGCCTCCTGACGCTTCGAGGGCCGCATCGGAAACGAGGCAGAACTCGTTGCCCTCTGGGTCGAGCATCACTCTGAACGTGACGTCATATTCGCGGAAGTCGCCCTGCTCCACCCTCTGAGCGCCCAACTCGATGACCCGCCTGCATGCCTCCTCGATGTCGTCGACGCGCAGGTCGAGGTGGATCCTGTCCTTGACGGTCTTCGGCTCGGGGACCCGTTGGAACCGAAGCACCGGAGATCCATCGGTCGCACCGAGATCGATGTACTGCGCGGGATCGCCGCCACGCCACTCCTCCGCGGTTCCGAACAACGAGGCCCAGAAAGCCGCCAGGCGCTCGGGGTCGCGGCAGTCGATCGTCACCGAGTCGAGTCGAGCGATCCGCCGCCCCTCGTCCTTCATCGACCTCGGCCTCGCCTACGGAACCGGCTTCGCTTCCGATCCTTGACGATCTCGCGGACGACGTGGTGGCCGGGGAGCCCGGTCACCCCACCGCCGGCGTGTGTGGCGGAAGACGCTTGGTAGAGCCCGTGGATCGGCGTTCGGTAGTCGGCGTATCCGGGCGCGGGCCGCATGTGGAACAGCTGGTCGGGCGACAGCTCACCATGGAAGATGTTGCCGCCGATCAGGCCCCACTCGTTCTCCATCTGCCACGGCCCGATGACCTGGCGGCCCACGATGGCGTCTTTGAAGCCCGGCATGAAGTCGTCGTGGATGTCCACCATCCGGTCGGCGTATGCCTCGAGCTCGTCCTGATGGCGCTCCGCGGCCCACTCGTGGGGCACCCACTGCGTGAACATCGACATCACGTGCATGCCCTCGGGCGCGAGCGTCGGGTCGTAGTAGCTCGGGATGCAGGTCTCCGAGAAGGGCGCGGTCGAGGCGGCGCCATCGCGCGCCTCCTCGAACGCCTTCTCGAGGTACCGGATGGTGGGGGAGACCATGATCGAGGAGCCGGCGATCTCCGGATCCTCGCCGCTCGGATCGTCGCGGAACGCTGGCATGTGGGAGAGCGCCAGGTTGATCTTCACCGTCCCGCTCCGGGTCCTCCAGTTCTCGATGTCGCGGACGAACTCGCCGGGCAAGTCCTCCCGAGGGATCTGCTCCAGGAAGGTGATCTTCGGGTGGCACGCCGAGATGACCAACGGTGCTCGGTATTCCTCCCCTGCCGCGGTCACCACGCCGCGCGCCGCGCCGGCTTCGACCAAGATGCGCTCGACCCGACTCCTGACCCGGATCTCCGCGCCATGGGACTCCGCGCTCCGCCTCAGCGCGTCCGACACAGCTCCCATGCCGCCGGTCGGGTATCCCCACTCCGAAAGGTTGCCGTCGCCGAGGTCGCCGACGGCGTGATGCATCAGGACGTAGGCGGTTCCTGGTTCCTCTGGTCCGGCCCACGTCCCGATGATGCCGCTGGTCGCGATGAGCGCCTTCAGCTCCGTGGACTCGAACCACTCGTCGAGCAGATCCACGGCGCTCATGGTGAAGAGCTTGGTGATGTCGGCGGCGAGGCGGGAGCTCATGCCCGCACGATGCCGAAGCGCGAAGCGCACCTGGTCGACGAGATCTCCAGGGGCGAGCGATCCGAGGTCGGGAGGCGTCTCCATCAGGAGCGGACCGAGGAAGGCCGCACTGCGGGCGAGCCAGGCGGACCAGTCCTCGTACGCGTCGGCATCCGTCGTCGAGAAGGGGGCCAGGGTCGCGCGGAACCGACCGCGTTTCCCCTCGTCGTCGCGGATACCCCCCGCCCCCGGCTGAGGGGCGTAGGAGCCCCCCATGGGCACGACCCGGTACCCGAAGGCCTCTAGACGCAGGTCGCGGACGATCGAGGGAGGCATGAGGCTCATCACGTAGGAGAGCGTCGTGACCTTGACGTCGGGGTGCTCAGGGAACGGGGAGGAGGTGTCGGCGGCGCCACCGGTCTTGTGGCGGGACTCGAGCACCACGACCCTCGCCCCCATCCTGGCGAGATACGCGGCGGCGACGAGGCCATTGTGGCCTCCGCCGACGACGATCACGTCGTACCGATCCGCGCCCATCGGCGGTCCTCCTCGTTGCTCGGGCGAAGGCTGTTCATCGGCACCCTACCGGTCATCGTGGATCGTCCGCGGTTCGAACCCGAAAGGTGCCTCTGACCTGGTACCCCTCCTAACCTGTGGGAGGCCCGCCAGGGAACGCCCGAAACGGTGTGGTCGGGGAATGCTGAGAAGACCCACCACCCACCACCCACTGCAACTCCAGTCAGGACCCTGACGTATCGGATCGGAACTTCGAGGCCAGTTCCGTGCGCGAGCGAACGCCCAGCTTGCGATAGATCCGCTTGAGGTTGGCCTCCACCGTGTGGATGCTGACGAACAGCGCATCCGCAGCCTCCCGGTTCGTGCTGCCCGAGGCCACGAGCGCCGCCACCTTGTCCTCGGTCGGGGTCAGCTCGAGCGACGACGAGGGAGCCCGTCCGCCGATGCGCGCCATCTCCGCACGTGTCGAGTCCGCCCACAGCGCGGCGCCCAGCCCGTCGAAGATCTCGACGGCCCTGGTGAGCGCGTCGCGAGCCTCCCGCTTCCTCTTCGCACGGCGCTCCACCGCCCCGCGCACGAGCAGGGTGCGCCCCAGCTCGAACGGGAGAGGCAGTCCGTCGTGTTCCCGCACGGCTTCGTCGGCCGCGGCTGCGGCACCGGCCAGGTCGCCTCGCCCCGCTAGCACGAGCGCCCGGCACCTGGCCCCCGTGGCGATGGCCCAGGCCCGGTCGAGGTTCCTGCCGGCCGCCTCGAAAGGGGCGAGGAGCCGCTCGGCGTCGTCGAGTCGCCCGAGGCCGACGAGGGCCTCGACCTCGTCCGGGACGATCCGGAAGTAGCCGGGCTCCCGAACGCCCATCGCATCCTCGAGCTCGAGGGCCCTGGAGAGATGTGCGTCGGCCTCGGCCGGATTGCCCAGGGAGAGCTCGAGGAACCCGAGCACCGCCAGATTCGGGACCTGAAGCAGGAGCTCGCCGGCCGCCTCGGCGACCCGAAGCCCCTCGAGGGCTTCCAGCCTCGCCGGGTCGGCCCGCCCTTGGTGGGCTTCCACCAGGCCCACCGCGAAGTGGCCCTCCGACGCCAGGGCTCCCATGTCGATCCGCTGGGCGGCCGCCCTGCTCTCCCGGGCGTGCTCCATGGCCGCATCCCAGTTGCCAGCCCGGCACTCCAGCTCGGCGAGGTGATACAGGATCTGCGGGATCGGGCCCGTGACGCCGTGCGCCACGGCATCGCCGAGGAGCTCGGTGAACGTCCGGCGGGCATCGTCCAGGCGATCGGTGAACTTGAGGAGCTGTGCCACGACGAAGCTCGCCCGCAAGACGTGGGATTTGAACTCGCCCTCCATGTGCCCTTCCAGAGCGATCCCGCGATCGAGCAGCTCCTGATCGACCCCGCGTCCGAGGAGGAACTCGACGAACGGATACGCCTGAAAGGCTTCGGCCATCACTCGTGGGTCCTGTGTCTCCTCGGCCAGCTCCAGCGCGGCGCGAGCGTGCCGTTCCGATGCCGCGAGGTCGCCCCTGAACAGCCACGCGTACCCGAGGTTCTGCTCGATCAAGGCCCGAAGCGCGAGATCGTCCCCCGCCTCGCCCCGGGCGGCCTCGAACACTGCCCAGGCTCCCCGCCACCCTTCGGCCTCAGCCATGCCCATCCCCAGGTCCAGGAGCACTCGGGCCCGAGCCGGCCCGGCCATCGAGAGGTCTACGGCGTGCTCCAGGACGCTCCGCGCCAGCGAGGTGTCCCCGCACTCGAAGTGCGCCACGCCCGCCTGGTGGGTCCGGCGCACCAGGTCCTCGCCCCGGTCGCCCGGCGTGGCGCGGCGCGCCATCTCCCAAAGCTCGGCCGCGGATTGCGGCGCTCCCCGGGAGGAGGCCAGCGCGGCGGCCCCCTCGAGGGCGACGGCGACGGCGACGTCCGGGCCCTCGGCCGACAGCGCCAGGTGGCGGGCTCGTTCCTCCGGGTCGCGAACGATCGTCGCGAGCCCTGCGTGCAGCTCGCGGCGCCGGGGCGGCGGGATCTTCTGGTAGACGGTCGACGCGAGGAGGGGATGGGTGAACCGGATGCGGTCGCCGGCGACCTCGACGACCCCGTGCTCGAGCGCCGGGTCCAGGCGACGGTCGACCTCGGTCGGATCGGTCGCGGCCGCGACCGCATCGGTCGTCGGTGTCGAGAGCGCAGAGACGACCTCGAGCGCTTCGACGGTCTCGGCGGGAAGCCCTTCGAGGCGGTCCTCGACGAGCTCCTGGAGACGCTCGGGGATCGGCGGCTGCTCGCCGGCAGCGATCTCACCGCCACGACGTAGGAGCGCACGTCCGATCTCCTGGGCGAAGAAGGGATTGCCTCCCGATGTCTCGTGGAGACCGAGGATGTTGGTTCGCCCGAACCCCTCACCCACCTTGTCGCGCAGCACCCGTTCGATCGCTTCGACCGAGAGCGGCCCGACGTGGACGCGATGCACGTGATCCTGGGGGAGGGCCGCGGCGACCCCCAATGGGTCGTCGGCGGGATCGGTGCCTCGAACGGCAGCCATCAAGCCGACCGGCTCCTCCTTGAGGCGGCGCACGACGAACTGGAGCACGCGGACCGAGGGGAGGTCCATCCACTGGATGTCGTCGATGGCGACGACGACCGGGTGACTGGCGGCCACCGACCGAAGACATCCCAGGACGGCCAGGAAGACGGCCCGCTGGTTGGCCCGGGCACCCGTACTCGGGGCCCTCAGGAGGGCCACCTCGAGAGCCCGGCGCTGCGGCTCCGGCAGGGTCGGAAGCGTCTCCTCGAGGACCGGCTCGAGGAGGTCGCCGAGGGCGGCGTAGGAAAGGCGCGTCTCCGCCTCGACCGGGCCGCATGAGAGCGTGCGGAAGCCCCGTTGCTCGGCGCCCGCCAGGCCCTTTCTCCAGACGGTGGTCTTCCCGATGCCGGCTTCACCGAACAGAAGCACGGCGCTCGGGCCATTCTGGATCGAGTCGAGGAAGCGATCGAGGATCGCGAGCTCGGACTCGCGACCGATGACGTCGTCGGCCAAGAAACCCTCCCAGGGTCGGCGGACGCGAGGATTCTAGGGCGGGGTTCGGACTCCGTGTAGGCCCCGCGCGCGCGAGGTTCGCCCGGTGGCCCGGGCGAACCCGAACGCGAACCCCGGCTCGACCGTGGAGCTACCCGGCTGGCGCACGGCCCTCCAGGGCGTCCATGCGGGCTTCCATGGCTTCGAGCTTGTCTGCGTCCCAGGTCGGGGTGGACTCCTCGATCCGAGCGCTCTCCGCGAGCATGCGGGCTTCCATGGCCTCGAGCTTGGCCGCGTCCCAGACCTGCGGGACCGTGCTCGTCGCCTCATGGATGCCGCCGAGCGTCCCGCCGGTGGCCGCCCCGTCGCGCGCCGTCATGGTGAGCGCTACCGCGCTCATGATCAGCGCCGCGACCGCCAGGGCGGACACGGCCGCGGTCCAGATCGTGAACCCCGCCGGCCGGGTGGAAACGCCGATCGTTTCGGCCTTCGTGCCCATCGTGCTCCTCCTCTCGTCTCGGTGCCGTTCTCACATCCGAGGCTAGGGGGAGCAGGGGCGCGTGGAATCCCCGAAACCGGTATCGATTCAGGGCGGAAACCGGTACGACTGCTGCCGGTAGGGCGAACCGAGACCCGAAGGACGCGAGAAGGATGAAGGGACAGCTGATCGCCGGCAACGCCTCGTACATCTCCCTGTACTGCTTCGCTGCCGATGCCGAGGGCTACGTCGCCGAGCGGTTCGCGGATCGTCTGCCGAATGCCAGCGTCGGCAAGACCTGCGTGCGTCCCTCGGACCGTCGGGGGTGCGATCCCGCCGGCAGCAGGGTCGCCCCCGTCACTCCGTGTGGAACTCGACAGACTCCACGACGGGCGCTGCCGCCTCGATGGCCTGCTCGAATGCCGCCTCTGGGGCGGTGATCATGATCACCAGGGCCCGGGCAGACCCTCCGGGAAGGTCCAGGACGTAGAGGCGCCCACGGTCGCCGTGGTCGATGCCACCCCACGCTTCCCTGCCGGACACGGTCACGACCGGGACTCGGTCCCCACACGTCGGTGCCCCCCGGACGGCGAACACGTCCAGTTGCAGCGCATCGATCCCCCCGACGCGTGCGGCTACGGGTGCCGTCGCCTCGATGTCGGGGTCGGACCCGATGGCCCGGACCACCTCTTGGGCAGAAGCGGGAACGCGCTCGGGGGCGGTGCAGGATGCCTCCGGCGATGGGTTCGCGAGGATCTCGATCCACGCATCGTCGGGTTGTCCGATCAGCCAGAATATGCGCGGGTCGATGTACGACTCGACGTGGTCCCCCCATGGGAGGTCGGCGTGAAGCGTGATCTCCCCGTTGAGGAAGGAATAGCCACCAGTCCCGTCCGTTCCGCTCTCCGTCGTCGCGCCCGCCCCGTTCGCCCGTGTTGCTCCTCGGTGCCACGCCACCCCGAGGTTGTCGAAGAGTCTGTCGGTGGTGAGGTCGAGGACCAGGGTGTAGCTGGAGCGTCCCTCCTCCGGGAAGCCAGAGACGCCAGGCTCCCGCCCGTCCGCGCATGCCAGGACGGGAGAGGGCACCACCATTGTTGTTGCGTCCTCGAGCCGTCCGGTCCCGCTCATCGTTGACGGCGTGTCAACGCCATCGGTGCGGGTCTGACGATCCGAGCACAGCCAGGAGGACTCGTCGTGCAGCACGATGTCGAAGGAGCCATCCTCCGCCGGGCGGATCGTCATCGTCTGAACGCGAGAGGGATCGTAGAGCTCGGTGGACGTCCACGTGCCCACGAAGGTGCTGCGAGGGTCGTTCGCCGGCACGGTGCCGGAGGGGAAGGCCCGGACGAGCGCGCCGACGCCGACGGCCGCCACGACCACGGCGACGACGCCCGCGCGGATCCTGCGGTTCCGGTGCTTTCGATCGCGGTGCGTCACCAGTCGCTCGAACGAGCCCTCGGGAGGTGCGAACCGCTCCACGGCACGCTCGAAGAGTTCGAGATCGTCGATCATCGGGGGTCACCTGCCTTCTCGCGGATCGCGGCGCGGGCGCGCGTGGCGAGCGTGCGAACCGTGCTGGCTCGCATGCCGAGCACCTTGCCGGCTTCCTCCGAGGTCAGACCGACGTAGCCGGTCATCACGACAGCGGCTCGCTGATCCGGTGTGAGACCGCGGAGCGCGCGGACGACGACGTCGCGATCCTCGACGGTCGCGAGCGCGTCCTCGGTCGGGGCGACGCTGATCGTCTTCCTCAACGCCAGGGCGGCGCGCCGGTAGCGGTTGCGGAACACGTTCATCGC
>JAOUEA010000065.1 GCA_029858935.1 Actinomycetota bacterium | reverse complement strand
CGAGGTGGGGGAGCCCTTCGAGGTCGTCGAGGTCTTGGTTGGCATGGAAGGTCACCCCGCGGCGACTCCCCATGCGTATCGGGAACATGTTCTCGATGGCGACCGTCACGCCTGTGCGCGCTTCGAGCTCGGGAAGCTCCTCATCGAGCCAGCGCCGATAGGAACGCTGCCACCGATACGGAGGATGCATCACCACGACCGGGACCTCCGCCTGTTCGGCAACGGCGATCGCTCGATCGATCTTGCCGATCGGATCGGTTCCCCACACCTTCCGCGTGACGAGCAGCGACGGGGCATGGATCGCACCGATCGTAAGGTCGTGCTGGCGAGCGAGCCGACGCATGGCGTTCGGATCCTGGCTCTGCGGGTCCTTCGTGACCATGACCTCGACCCCCGCATACCCGGTCTCGGTCACGATGCGGAACGTGGCATCGAGCGGCCTCGCGAAGAACGCGGCCGACGAGAAGAGCAATTGAGGATGACCCACTCCACCATCGTAGGCACTTGCGAGCGTGACGGGCCCGCTCGAAGGGAGCCGTATGCTGGGGCCATGTGGGTCTTCCCGCTGCTCGCGGCCGTGGTGGCCGGTGTCTTCGCCGGGCTCGTGGCCGGACAGTACGTGAGTCGTCGGCGTCCGTATCAGCTCGCCTGGGCGATCGCGCTTGCGATGTACGCGGCTGCCTCGCTCGCGATCGTGTTCGGGGTCGCGGGCGGGTGGACGACCGGAGAGTTCGGAACCTTCTGGGCGCTGGGTGCCGTGCTGAACGTGCCGTTCCTGGCCGGCGGCGAGCTGATGTTGCTGGTGCGCAACCGCACGGTCCAGGCAGCGATCTGGATCACGTTGGTGTTCCTCACGGCCTACACGATCTCGGTCTTGCGAGGAGCGGCGTTCGATGCCGTGGCGCTCGCCGAGGAGCTCCCGTCGGGCAAGCACGTGTTCGGCGACGGCTCGGCGGCCCATCGGCTTCCGCAGTTGATATCGATCCCGTCCTACCTGGTCCTGCTGGGTGGCGCGTTGTGGTCGGCGTGGCGCATGCGGGGCCGGCCGGAGCGACGCGAGCGCTTCACCGGAACGCTGATGATCGCGCTCGGCGCGACCGTGATCGCGGGGTTCGGGTCGGCCTTCGCGGCTCTGGGGCTCCTCGCTGCCTTCTCGCTGTCGCTCGCGGTGGGCATCTCGGCGATGTTCGCCGGGTTCCTGTGGGCGGGGCGCTCGTCGACCCCGGCGCCTGCCTCGGCGAGCGCCGAGGTGCCCTGACCGATCGATCAGGCCGCGGGTGTTGTTCCGCGCGCTGACCACCACTCCGTGCTCACTGGTGCGCCGGTCGGGGCGTCGATCGGCTCGACCGCGATCCAGAGGTCGTCGTAGCGGTTCGGATCGAAGTCGATCGGCAGGAACACGCGCCCGAGCTCGTCGGGCAGGAAGTCCCCGACGAACGTGGTGACGCCGTCGGAGACCAGCCACACGCGGTAGATCGAGCCCGCGGGGGGGCCGGGGACGCCTTCCCCGACGAGGTAGAAGTGCTCTTCGCCAGGTGCCGAGATCTCCTGAACGGGTCCGACGTCGACCATGCGAGCGTCATCTCGAGCGGCGAGCTGTGCCGCGTTGGCGAACGCGTCGGCCCGAACGTCGGCGTTGTTCGCTCGGATGTTCTGGCTGACGGTGAGCCCCGCGAGTCCGACGACGGCCACGACGCCCGCGGCGACGGCGAACATCTGCATCGGGCGGCGCCGCGGCGCATGTGGCTCGAGCTGGCGGTGAAGGCGGGGGAGCAGCGTCTCGGGGGGCCTCACCGGCTCGACGGCAAATCCGAGGTCGGCGGTCACCACCTGGAACCCGTCGAGCGTGCGGCGGCACTCGCCGCAGCCCGGTACGTGCTCGGAGAGCAGCAGGTCGGCCTCGGAGGCGTCGGCACCCGAAAGGCTGCGGAGCACGTAGCCGGCCAGCAGCTCCTCGATGCGTTCGTGGTCGTCGATCACTGATCCTCCGTGGCAGATCGGTCGAGGACCCGGCGGAGCTTGCGCATCGCCGCCAGGGTCCGGGTCTTCACGGTGCCGACAGGGATCTCGATGTCCTCTGCGATCTGCACCTGGGTCATGCCGCCGAAGTACGCCATCTCGAGCACCTGTCGCTGTTCGGGTGGGAGCGTGTCGAGCGCCGCACGGATCTCGACCCGACGGTCGGCCAGATCGGCCGCGTCGATCACGCCCTCCGCTGGGTCTTCGACGGCGACGGGCTCGAGGTTCGACGCACGTTCCTGCCTCGCCCTGATGCGCTCCTCGCGGCGGACCGTGTCGACGGCCCGATGGTGTACGAGCGAGAGGAAGAACGTGCGGAACGCGCCGCGCGCCGGATCGAAGGCCTCGGGTGCGCGCCACAGCGCCATGTAGGCGTCGTGCACGACGTCCTGGGCGAGCACCTGCTGACCGGTGATGCGGTAGGCGAGCCCGTACGCCGACGGCGAGTACCGTCGATAGAGCTCGTCGAACGCGCCGCGATCGCCCTGGGAGAGGCTGCGATGCAGCTCGAGGTCGTCACGATCGCCGTCGCGCATCGCGGTATCCTCTCAGACCCCCGTGAGAGCCCCCGCGAGGCCGATAGGCTGCGGCGATGCAGGTCACGCTGTACACACGGCCCGGCTGTCACCTCTGCGACGACGCTCGCGCGGTCGTGCTCGCCGAGCGCGAGCAAACGCCGTTCTCCTTCGAAGAAGTCGACATCGAGGGCTCCGACGTGCTGCTCGCCGAGTACGGGATCCGCATCCCCGTGATCGTGGTCGACGGCGAGGAGGCCTTCGAATACACGGTCGAGGCCGACGCGTTCGCCGGCATCGTTCGCCCTCGAGTGGGCGGCTTGTGAGTTTGTGAACGGCAGGGTCCGCCGCTAGTCTGAACCCATGCGGCGGAGCGTGTTCCCGTGGTGAGGGACCGATCGATCCCGGAAGCCACGGTCACCCGGTTGCCGGTGTACCTGCGGGCGCTCGTCGACCTGGCCGAGGCGAGCGCTGGCACGGTCTCGAGCGACGAACTGGCTGAGGCCGCCGGTGTGAACTCGGCGAAGGTACGCAAGGACCTGTCTCACCTCGGGTCCTATGGCACGCGTGGCGTTGGGTACGACGTGGCCTACTTGATCCATCAGATCCGGCGCGAGCTCGGGCTCACACAGGATTGGGCCATCGTCATCGCCGGGATCGGCAACCTCGGACAGGCACTCGCGAATTACGATGGTTTCGCCGAGCGAGGGTTCCGAGTCGCCGCACTGGTCGACGCCGATGTGGCCAGGGTGGGCGAGCGGGTCGGCGATCTGGAGATCCGTCACGTCGAGGACCTTCCGGCCCTCGTGGAGGAGCTCGACGTCGCGATCGGCGTGATCGCCACTCCCGCGAACGCCGCACAAGTGGTGGCCGACCAGCTGGTCGAGGCCGGCGTGCGATCGGTGCTGAACTTCGCGCCGGTGATGATCACCGTGCCGCCCGGTGTGTCGGTGCGCAAGGTCGACCTCGCGGTGGAACTGCAGATCCTCGCCTTCTACGAGCAGCGGAAGGCGACCCTGGCGGACGTGAAGCGGCGTGGCCGGGCCGTAGCGGACATGCCTGCTCGGTGAGTGCGCTCTACTTCGAGATCGTGACCCAGAGCGCGGCGAGCACCGCGAGGATCATGATTCCCATCAGGATGAACTGCACGCTCCCCTGTTCGAGGATGGGGATCTCGAGATTCGCGATCATCGTGGGCTCTCCTTCGCTCAGGCGGGGCCGTACCAGGCGGGCGCGCCGCCCCCGGTCAGGAATTCCTTGCGCTTGCGCTCGGCGCGGTCGAGCAGCGGCAGGAACGCAGCGAACACCACGATCGAGCCTGCCAGGAACATGTACGAGTAGCGGGGCACGCTGCCGGTGTCGTAGTACAGCGACACGGTCCACAGCGGCCCGCCACCGGCGAAGTGCGACTGGATGACCGCGAGCTCGGTCCCGCCCTCGTCCTCGGCGAACCGGATCGAGTCGATCGCGAACTGGCTGCCCTGGATCGCCGTGGGGTCGGTCTCGGCGAGCCCGAGCTCCTCGTTGGTCTGCTCGGCGAGGAACGCGGTCACGGCACCACTCGCGCTCTGTACGTCGGCGGTCTGTTCCGCGTCGCTCTCGTCGGGCACGGTCCACGGGTCGTTCGGCCATGTGGAATACGTCGCGTAGCGGTCCGACGTCTCGTCGACGGCGGCCTCGACGGCGACCCAGGCCGGCTCGGAGCCTCGCGGCCCCAGGTTCGTCGGCGTCTCGATGCCCTGGGACCAGAACCCGAACAGCCACAGCCCCGACTGCAGGATCATCCAGCCCGACAGTGACACCATCAGCACGAGGAACCCGAGCCAGCGTCCGAAGATCGCACTCAGCAGCAGGTAGGTGCTGAAGATGAACAGGGTGAACCCCATGATCGTGACGCCGGCACCCTTGACGAAGGTGCCGCATTCGATCGCGAATCCCAGGCAGTTCGGTTCCATCTACGGATCCCTCGGGTTCAGATCGCTCTCTGCGAGCGCGCGATCGGACGCTTCCTGGTTCAGGCAGACGTTGTCCTCGAACGGCACGTTCTCCGAGCTCATCTCGACCAGATAGACGACTAGGTCGTTGATCTGCTGGTCGTTGAGTGCGCCCTGGTAGCGGATGCTCCACGACGGCATCGCGTTGCGCCCTTCCTCGAGCACCTGGAAGATGTCGTCCTGCGAGAAGATCGCGTTGTGGGGTGGCGTGCCGAACGGCCCCGCGCAGATGTTCGTGAGGTTCGGCGGATAGGCGAGCGAGGCCCCCGACTGGATCACGCCGCCGCGGAGCTCCGGGCCGTGGCATCGCACGCAGCCGACGCCGAGCTGATTCTCCTCCGAGAACGCCTGCACCGAGAGCTCGCCGCGGTCGAACGAGAGCGTGAGCAGTTCCTCCTCCTGACGCAGGTTCTCGGTCGGCTCGCGCAGCCAGTTGTAGGGGATGAAGATCACGAAGAAGGCGACGAGCACGACGCCCCAGCCCTGCAGCTTCTGCAGCAGCGGGGTCTCGAGGGCGGCGTCGCTTGGGCCCGGGCGCATCCCTCGGGGGATGTCGAGCGGCTGCTCCTTCTGACGGCTCCGCAGGTACAGGGCGGCGCCGGCCGCCACCACGAAGATCGCACCGAGCACGAGCAGCACGATGCCCGCGGTGCTCGTTTCCGCAAGCATCTGCGCCGCAACCATCGTCGTCGCCTCGGTTCCTTCCTCGCTAGCCGGTGGCCACGCAGAACGGGCCCTGCGGAGGCTGGTCGATCGTGTCGGTGCCGCGCGCCGGTCCGAGGATCACCTCGGACGTGTCGACGACGACGTTGCCGTCGGTGATCTCGAGCTTGAACCGGTCCATCCCCCGCGGGGCAGGGCCTAGCCTGTACTCGCCGGCCCCGTTGTACTTCGAGCCGTGGCAGGGGCACTCGAACCATTTCGACGATCCGCAGTACGGCACGCGGCAGCCCAGGTGCACGCACCGCTGGTACAGGGGCATGATGCCTTCGGCCGTGACACCCTCGGTCGCGTAGTCGACGTCGCCGCTGGCCGAGCCGCTGTATTCGACGACGTAGAAGCGACCCGTGCCGTTGTAGGCCACGCCGGCATCGGAGATCTCCGCTTTGATGTCGTCGATGTTGCCGGCCGCGACGAGCGACCCGAACCCGCCCTTCAGGTTCGGCCACAAGAAGGCGATGGTGGCCCCGCCGAACTGGGCGCCGAACACGATGAGCGAGGTGAGCAGCGACCGGCGGAAGAAGTCGCGGCGTGACAGCGACTTGACCGGTTTCCCTGCGATCTCGATCTGACCGTCGGCGGTCTCACGAGCGGCGCGGTTCGCTCGAACGAACGACATCGAGAAGACGATCGCGAAGATGTCGAGCACGACGAACGCGAGGATCGCGGCGACGAGCGGTGTCGAGAGCGCGAGCAGGCCGTCGGACAGGCTCATAGTTCGAAGAACACCCCCTGTGCCCACGGCCACACCCAGTTGTAGCCGGGTCCGCGGAAGAACGATCCGATGATCGTGAGGATGCCGCCGAACATGAACAGCATCGTGAAGACCGTGATCGCGATCTTGCGGTCACCGGGCTTGTTGCTTGGGTTGCGATCGACGTAGGGAACCGCGGCGAGACCCACGAGGATGAACGTCGGGATCGTGATGCCGGCAACCATCGGGTGGAAATACCGCAGCAGCTCCTGCAGCCCCAGGAAGTACCAGGGTGCCTTCGACGGGTTCGGCGTGAGGTTCGGATTCGCGAGCTCCCGCAGCGGCGCATTGATGAAGGTCGAGAACAGCGTCAGACCGGCCATCAGGATGAACATCGCGACGAACTCTTCGATCAGCAAGTGAGGCCACACGTTCACGCGGTCGCCCTGTTCGCGCTCGACACGTTGGATGCCTTCGGGCGGCACGAGGGCGAGCAGACGGTGCTTGTCGTCCGCCCCCTTCTTCGGCGTCGGCACGTTGCCCGTCGGCAGCGGGGCCTCGCGCACCGGCGTCGTGACGGCGGCCGCGGCGACGGCGACCGGAGCTCCCGCCCCCGCCGCGGCGCCCGCGGGGGCGGCGGCTGCAGCGGGAGCCGCGGCGCCTCCGTTACCGGCCACCGCCGCTGCGGCAGCGGGCTTCGCGCCGGCTGCCTCATGCTTGGCAGCCTCCTCGGGGTGCGAGGCGCGATAGGCGCGGACCGCCGCCGAGCGAGCACGGCCTTCGGCCACCCGCCGATCGGTGCCCTTGGCGAGCTCGGCCTCGAGCGTCGAGTCGAAGACTGCCTGATCGAGCGGGGTGTCTTCTTTGGCCATGATCCGATCCTCCCCCCGTCTCCTAGAGCGGTCCCGAGATGCCGCCGTCCTTGCGGATGCGCCAGAAGTGCACCGCGAGGAAGATCACCGTCACGAACGGCAACGCGATCACGTGCAGCGTGTACCAGCGAAGCAGGGTCTCCGGACCGACGACGACGCCACCAAGCAGCAGGAAGTTCGCCTGCTTGGCGATGAACGGCGAGTAGCCGGCGAGCGACGTGCCCACGGTGACCGCCCAGATCGCGAGCTGGTCCCAGGGCAGCAGGTAACCAGTGAACGACAGGCCCAGCGTGAGGAACAGCAGAATCACGCCCACGACCCAGTTGAACTCGCGCGGCGGCTTGTAGGCGCCGGTGTAGAAGACCCGCGCCATGTGCAGCGTCACGCTGAACACCATGAGGTGTGCGCCCCATCGGTGCAGGTTGCGCACCAGGTCGCCGAAGAACACCGAGGTGCGGATGCTCTGCATGTCGGCGAACGCCTGCGCACCGCCGATGTCGGCGGTCGGGCGGTAGAAGAACATCAGGAAGATGCCGGTGATCGTGAGCAGGATGAACAGGAAGAACGACAGTCCACCGAGGCAGAACGTGTAGGTCAGCTTCAAGCCGTGCCGCTTCACCTTCACGGGGTGAAGGTGGTAGAGCACGTTGTTCATCGTCGCCAGTGCGCGATCGCGCGACGTGTCCTTGTAGCCCTTCCGGAAGATCGAACCTGGACGGAAGATCGACTTCCAGACCTCGGTCTCTCTGATCCGGTCACCCAAGTCGCTGGGTGAAGGCGGTTTCAGCTTCACCTTGTCTCCTCGTGCGACATCGTCCTCGGCTGCTCGAGCGCGAGAACCTCTTGCTGCAGCGGCCCTGTCATTCGGACTCTGCCTGCGACGTAGGAACCTCGGCCATCGTGCGCGAGCCGGCCTTGGAACCCTCGGGCAGTCGCGCATAGTACAGGGTGTCGGTGGGGCAGCGGTCGACGCAGACCGAGCAGCGCGTGCAGGCGTTGTCGTCGACGACGAAGATCGCCGTGGCGGTCTCGACCTCGTCTTCGACGGCGTCGGCAGCGGCACCCTGCACGATGCCGGTGGAGAGCATGTAGATGCAGTTCCACGGGCACACGTCTTCGCAGGCGCGACACAGGATGCAGTTGTCCGGGTCGAGCATGAGGTGCTTCGGCGACTTCACGCCCTGGGCGAGCCACGCCGGGTCGACCGCTTCCACGACGTAGTCCTCGTGGATGTCGACCTCGGTCTTCGTGTAGGGCATCGCCTGCTCCGATTCCTATCGATAGCCACCGGTGGGACGGCTCTCGGACCGCCCCCTCAGCTTGTGGCGCCAGTTCTGCATGATCGAGGCGCCGACGAGCACGATGATGATCGGCACCGTGCTGAGTCCCATGGCGATCGCGTCGCGCACCTGCAACAGGAGCTCGTCGTAGGCGGCAGGGTCGCCGCCGGGCAGCAGCGTCGGGATCTCCTGCAGCGCCGCTTCGATGTCGGTGGGCCCCTGCCAGCCGAGCTTCTGCTCGGAAACGTACATCCAGAACGACGGCAGCACCGATGTCGTGATCAGCAAGAAGAAGACGAGTCCGACGGAGAAGACGACGGCCGTGGTCCACGACCACTCGAATCCCTTCAGGAACGTCTCCACGCGCTCCCGACGGGTCCTGGAGGACGTGGTGGGTGTCGTCGTCTCGACCTGGCTCATACGCTCCCGTGTTTCATGGTGTTCGTCTCTTGGGGCGGGTCTCCCTGAGGCGGGGCGATTATAGACATGTGTCGACGAGCGCCGACGACTCGCGGTCGCTCGTGAATCGTTTCACGAGCGCTGCGTCTACTATCGCTGCAGGTCCGCGGTCCACGCAAGACAACCTGGCCGGAGACTCCCTTGGAAGCCGACATCGTCCAGACCGGACTCGCCTCGTGGTGGGCGCCCGCCCTCGCGTTCGCGGCGGGACTCGTGTCGTGCCTCAGCCCGTGCGTCTGGCCGTTGCTGCCCGGATACCTCTCCTTCATCACGGGCGAGCAGATCGTCGGCGAGGAGCTGGGCGGCACCGACGCGCGGGCGAGGAAGCCGCTCGCGCCGATGCTGCTGTTCATCCTCGGCTTCACGATCGTCTTCGTCCTGCTCGGAGCGTTCGCGTCGACGTTCGTGCAGCTGCTTCGCGGAACGACGGGCCAGCGTGTCGGCGGCGCGATCGTCATCGCCTTCGGCGTGCTGATGATCGGATACGCCCTGCAGCGAGGGTCGATCGCGCTGTATGCCGAGCGCCGTCCGTTCCTGGCGCGCATCCGTCCGGGGAACGCGGGTGCCGTGCCGCTCGGCATGGCATTCGCCGCAGGCTGGACGCCCTGCATCGGTCCGGTCCTCGGTTCGATCCTCGCGATCGCGGCCGCCGGCAGCACCCCTCGCGCGGTGCTGCTGCTCGTGAGCTACTCGGCGGGTCTCGGAGTGCCGTTCTTGCTCGTCGGCCTCGGCGTCACGAGGTTCATGGGGGCGTTCGACTGGGTGAAGCGCCGCTACACCCCGATCGCGATCGTTTCCGGAACGCTGATGGTCGTGGTCGGCGTGCTGCTATTCACCGGCGAGTTCACGCGCTTGGTCGCGCCGCTCGCCGAGCGATTCACCCTCGGCATCTAGGATGAGACCCGGCCCTATGCCACCTTCCCGACGACCATCGATCCGGCAGTCCGTCGCCCTCGTGTGGCGGACCCTGCGCTCGATGCGAACGGCCTTGATCCTGCTGCTGTTGATCGCGGTCGCCTCCGTCGCGGGTTCGCTGCTGCCGCAGTGGCCCAATTCGGCCCAGCGGGTGGCGCAGTACCGCGGCGACCACCCGGTCTGGGGCTCGCTCTTCGAGCGAGCCGGGCTCTTCGACGTCTTCGGATCGTGGTGGTTCGTGCTGTTGACCACGCTGCTGTTCGTCTCGCTCGTCGCCTGCCTCGTCCCCAGGACCCGCGCGCTGTGGCGCGCACTCCGCACGCCGCCGATGCAGGCCCGTGAGATCGACGCGTTCCCGAGCTACGCGGAGGTTCCGATCGCGGCCGCACCGGGCGCGGCGATCGAGGTGGCGCGCCGCGCGCTGCGCCGCCATCGCTACCGCGTTGCCCGGGATCCCTCGCGGCCTGCCCTCGCCGGCGAGAAGGGCGTCGCTCGCGAGATCGGAAGTCTCGTGTTCCACTGGGCGTTCATCCTGCTGCTGGCGGGCGTGATCTACGGCAAGGGCACCGGTTTCAGCGGACTCATCGCGGTCGTCGAGGGACAGACCTGGGTGGACGCCGAAGCGAACTACGACGGGACGATCCGCTCGGGGCGTTTCTTCGACGGCTTCACCGGCATCGGTCTGCACCTGCGTGAGTTTGGCAGCGATTTCCTGCGCAGCGGCCAGCCGATGGACTTCGTCTCCCGCGTCGATCTGCTCGACCCGAGCGGATCGGTGATCCGTTCTGAAGACATCAGGGTGAACAGTCCGGCGAAACTCGAGGGCTTGTGGATCTATCAGTCGAGCTTCGGATGGGCGCCCGTGATCGAGGTCGTCGACCGGGGCGAGGTCGTGTCGTCGGGGCCGGTGGTCATGGATCGAGACGCTGCACCCGACGGGGTCGTCGAGTTCGCCATGCCTTGGCGCGGCATCGTGAAGCTTCCGGGGGCCGGCGAGGGCGGGCGGGACCGGGCGATCGAACTCGAGCTGTGGCCGGACAGCCGCGGGCTCGCCGCGTTGCTCGAGGGCGGCGAGCCCCAGGCGATGCTCGTGGCGTTCGATCCGCTCATCCGCTTCACGGTCTGGGAGGGCAGGCTCACCGACCTCGCGACGAGCCGGCTCGACACCACGTCGCTGCGCGAGGTGTCGTCGGGCATCGTGGGCGCCGGAAGGACGGCGGATCTCGTGGACGGCCGGGCCCTCGCCGAAGGCGACCGAGGGTCGGGCTCGACGATCTCGTTCCCTGAGCTTCGCCAGTACTCCGTCTTCTTGGTGAGCCGCGACGCCGGGGTGTCCTTGGTGCTGGCCGCGGCTATCCTCATCCTCGTGGGCTTGCTGCCGGCGTTGTACAGCTCGCGGCGCAAGATCTGGGTCCGTGCCGACCCGGACGGCGACGGAGCCGTGCTGCGGGTGGGCGGGCTCGCGATGCAGCGCAAGCCACAATTCGCCGAGGAGTTCACCCGGCTCGTCGGCGATCTCGCATCGGCGGCCGGTGAACGAACGCCGAGACAGCCTGAACCCGACGATCGAGAGAAGGCACGGACGCCGTGACCGATCTGCAGTGGGCCCGCATCTCCAACGACGCCTTCAACGTGGCGCTGTTCGCTTACATCGCCGCGATGGTCGGCTACTTCGCGTTCGTCGCGTTCAAGCGCGACATCCTCTGGCAGGTCTCGCGGGCGATCGCCGCGGCCGGCGTCGCAGCGAACCTCATCTCGATCGTCGCTCGCGGGGTCGCGGCCGGCCGGGTTCCGTGGGGCAACATGTACGAGTATTCATCGCTGCTCGCGTTGCTCGTCGTGGTGGGCGCCCTGGTCGTCCTCGAGGGCGTGTACCGGGTGCGTTCGCTGACCGGCTTCGCGCTGATGTTCAGTGTGCTCACGATGGCGGTGGCGGTGTCGTTCCTCTACGTCGGCCCCGGGCCCCTCGTTCCGGCGCTCAACTCCTACTGGATCAAGATCCATGTGCAAGCCGCGATCTGGGGATCGTCGTTGTTCGCGCTGGGCGGGATCACGACGATCGCGTACCTGGTGATCGATCGGCACGAGCGCCGTGAGGCGCGGGCGGCCCGGACGTCGGCATCGCCTCCTCCGATCATGGGCGGAGCCATCGACCTGGACGCCGATGCGTCGCGTCCGCCCGGCGCGCCGGGCGACCTCGTGCCCGACCCCGCCGAGGAGACGGAAGCCGCCCACGGCACTCGCCGGTTGGTGCCATCGGCCGCCGGACTCGACGTGCTCGCCTACCGCATCTTCGCGCTCGCGTTTCCGATCTGGACCTTCGCGGTGATCGCGGGAGCCATCTGGGCCCAGGAAGCCTGGG
>JAOUEA010000258.1 GCA_029858935.1 Actinomycetota bacterium | reverse complement strand
GCCTCCGGTGCGCATGCCGCCGTCGGCGATGACGTGGCAGTAGCGGCCGGTCTCGTGCTGGTGCTCTCGCCTGGCTGCCGCCGCATCGGCGATCGCCGTGGCCTGGGGCACGCCCACACCGAGCACCCCGCGGGTCGTGCATGCGTTGCCGGGCCCGACGCCCACGAGCACGCCGACCGCGCCGGTCCGCATCAGGTGAAGCGCCGTCGAGTACGAGGCGCATCCACCGACGATCACGGGGACGTCGAACGCCGGGATGAACTCCTTGAGATTCAGCGGCTCGTGCTGGCTCGACACGTGCTCGCCGGAGACCACGGTTCCCTGGATCACGAGCACGTCGAGCCCGGCGTCGAGCACGAGCTTCGCATAGCGCTCCACCCGCTGAGGCGTGAGCGACGCACAGGTCGTGACGCCCCCGGCCTTGATCTCCTCGATGCGCCGACCGATCAGCTCCTCCTTGACCGGCTCGGAGTAGATCTCTTGCATGCGTCGGGTGGCCTTCTCATCGGTGAGTGCGGCGATCTCTTCGTAGATCGGCTCGGGGTCGTGGTAACGCGTCCATAGACCCTCGAGGTTCAGGCACGCGAGGCCACCGGCCCTCCCGATCGTGATGGCCGTCGACGGGGACACGGCCGCGTCCATCGCGCTCGCCATCATCGGCAGCCCGAACGTGTACGCGTCGATCTCCCACTCGATGCTGACGTCCTCGGGGTCGCGCGTGCGCCGCGACGGCACGATCGCAACCTCGTCGAACCCATACGCTCGTCGAGCCGTCTTGCCGATGCCGATCTCGAATTCCATGCCTTCCCCCACCCCCGGCCTCGCCCGATGCCACCGTCAAACGCAAGACGCCCACCGGTGTCCCGATGGGCGTCACGCTGTCATGACCGAAGGGTAACAGACGCCTTCACGCTGCCCGCCGATCTGCTCTGGCCGTCGGCCGGAGCCGCGGGTTGGCATGATGCACGGATGCACGAGGTGCCGATCACGCCCCAGCGACCCGACGGCTTCGACGATCTCATCGAGGCGGACGCGCTGGCTCGATATCGGCTGGCCCTCACCGAGGCGGCCGAGGGTTTCCGCGGGCGCACGTGGTGGCACGTGAACTCGGCCTCCGAAGGGGGCGGGGTCGCGGAGCTGCTGCGATCACTGCTCGGATACGTCGCCGCCGCCGGCGTCGACACGAGGTGGGTCGTGATCGACGGCGACCCGACCTTCTTCGAGGTCACCAAACGGATCCACAACCGCCTTCACGGCGCCGAAGGCGACCGTGGCCCTCTGGGGACGCCCGAGCGAGCGGTCTACGACGCGACCTTGCGGCGCGAGCTGCAGGCGCTCGCCGGCGTGGTGCAGCCCGGCGACGTCGTCGCGCTCCACGACCCGCAGACTGCCGGCCTCATCCCGCTCCTGACGGCGGCCGGGGCCCATGTGATCTGGATCTGCCACATCGGCATCGACGTGCCGAACGAGCTCGCGCGCGACACCTGGGCCTTCCTGCTCGACGAGGTGCGCGCGGCCGATGCTTGCGTCTTCACTCGCGGGCCCTACGTCTGGGAAGGGCTCGACCGCTCCGCGGTCGCGATCATCCCACCCTGCATCGACGCCGCGTCACCCAAGAACGTTCCGATGGAACACCCCACGATGGAGGCCGTGCTCGCGGCCGCGGGGGTCATCGAAGCGCCCGTGGGCGATCCGACGGTTCCCCTGGCCGACGGCTCGTCGGTTCGCGTGAGGCGGCGGGCCGAGATGCTCGAGCATGCCCCGGTGCCGGCGACGGCACCGCTCGTCGTGCAGGTCTCACGCTGGGATCGCCTCAAAGACCCTCTGGGCGTACTCACCGGGTTCGCTGCCGGCGTGCATCCCGAGCTTGGAGCCCATCTCGTGCTCGCGGGACCGCAGGTCGACACGGTCTCCGACGATCCCGAAGGAGCTGAGGCGCACAGCGAGGTGCGCGCGGCGTGGGGCGCGCTTCCCCACGCCGAACGCACGCGCGTCCACCTCGCGAGTCTTCCGGTCGACGACCTCGTCGAGAACGCAGTGGTCGTGAACGCGTTGCAGCGCCGAGCCGACGTCGTGGTGCAGAAGAGCCTCGCCGAGGGCTTCGGCCTCACCGTGACCGAGGCGATGTGGAAGGAACGCCCTGTCGTCGGCTCCAGGCTCGGCGGCATCGCCGAGCAGATCGAACACGGCCGCAGCGGATGGTTGGTCGACCCGACCGACCTGGCCGGTTTCGGCGAGGCTCTTTCGACCCTGCTCCGTGACGACCAGCTGGCCCTGGAGATCGGACACGCCGCACGTCACCGCGTGCGCTCCCGGTTCCTCGCGCCGCATTTCCTCTCGGCGCATCTGGAGCTGGCCCTGCGGGTCAGTGCTCCTTGACGACGGTGCCCGCGTCGCTCACGCGCAGGTCGGTCATCCCGGAATGCGCGCGGTCGCCCGTGACGTGCACCGTGTCGTCGTCGACGCGCCCGAGCTCCTTCAGCCTGGTGAGCACGAACTGGAGCGACTCTTCCGGGGTCTGCGACAGCGTGTCGACCCTGATCTCGGGGTTCTCGGGCACCTCGTAGGGGTCGTCGACACCCGTGAACCCCGTGATCTCGCCCGCGAGCGCCTTCTTGTAGAGGCCCTTGGGGTCACGGTTCGCAGCGATCTCGTCGACCGTCGCGTGCACGTAGACCTCGACGAACTCGCCGATCGTCTGGCGGCAGGCGTCGCGGGTCTCCTTGTACGGACTGATCGGGCAGCAGATCGCAGCCACCCCGTTGCGGGTCAGCAGGTTCGCGACGAACCCGATGCGCAGGATGTTCGTGTCGCGGTCCTCCTTGGAGAACCCGAGGCCCTTGGACAGGTTCTTGCGCACCTCGTCGCCGTCGAGGATCTCGGTCTTCATCCCCCTCGACTGGAACTCGTGGAACAGCATCTCGGCGATCGTCGACTTGCCCGAGCCGGAGA
>JAOUEA010000257.1 GCA_029858935.1 Actinomycetota bacterium | reverse complement strand
AGATCGGCCCGGAGCGGAGCGGGAACGCGTCGGCTCTCTACTCGGCGCAGCGGCAGGCCGGAGCGGCGGTCGGCGTGGCCGCGCTGGCCACGTTGCTGATCGAACGTCGCGACGCGCTCGTCGGTGCGCTGACGGGCCCCGCGGCCATCGGGCCGCTCGTCGACGCGTACCACCAGGCGATGCTGGGCGCCGCGGCGATGGCGATCGTCGGGGTGGTGGCGGCAGCCTTCATCCGCGACATCGACGCCGCACCCACCATGGTCCGCGCGCCCAAGCCGCCTCGTCGCTGAGCGGGCCGCCGACGGACCGGGCGTCTCCCTCCGCTCAAGCCGGGCGGGAGACGGGGTCGGACGGTCGGCGCGACCACCCGGGACGTTCGTCACTGCTGTCGGGAGGGTGGCGTTCGTACGGTCCAGTTCAATCGATCGGGTCCGCCCGGACCGTGGCGCGGCCCGCTGCGGCGGACGTCCGGAGCGGAGCCGCCGATGACGGCGCTGTGGGCCCTGGCCGCCGGGTTCGGTATGGCTCGACCGCGCGAGCGTTCTCGAGCGCCCCCGCGCGGTGCGCGCCAGGTGCAGCGCTGCCGGTCGGCGGGCCCACCTCGGTCGTTCGGCCCTGCCGCAGGTCGCCGCAACGGTCGACGCTGGATGCCGAACCCACCGCCGGAGGACGCACCATGGCCCAGCCTCAGGACCCGATCAGCACCCTGGTCATCTGGGAGCCGCTCTACGTCGAGCCCAACTCGACGTTGCGCACGCTCGCGAACAGGCTCGTCGCCGAGCAGGTCGGCGCGCTCCTTGTCGACGAACCGGGGAGTGGCCTCAGCATCGTGGCCGAGCGGGACGTCGTGGAGGCGCTCGCCGACGGTGCCGATCCCGATGAGGTGTGGGCGGCCGACGTCTCGACGCGGGCGGTCCGCGTCGCTCGGCCGTCGGATTCGATCGCCCAGGTCGGTCTGGAGATGCTCGACGCCGACGTGCGTCACATCGTGCTGATCGAGGGCGACCGAGTCGTGGGCGTGGTGTCGGTCCGTGACGTGCTCCGCCCGCTGGTGGAGGCGGCCCAGACGATGCTGGCCGCCAACGGCTGAAGCCGGCGGCGTGGTGCGGTGACCAACCGGACGAGGAGGTAGCCCTGCATGGTGTTCTTTCAGGACCGGGTGGACGCAGGCCGGTCGTTGGCCCGCAAGCTCAAACACCTCCGCGGCTCGGACCTGGTGGTGCTCGGACTCTGGCGGGGAGGCGTTCCGGTCGCGTTCGAGGTGGCTCGCTCGCTCGACGCCGCGCTCGACGTGATCGTCGTCCACAAGCTCGGCGTCCCGTTCCAGCCCGAGCTCGCCATGGGTGCGCTCGGAGAGGACGGCGTTCGTCTCGTCGATCGCGAGATGGTGGCCGCCGCCCACATCAGCGAGGAGGAGCTGGCCGACGCCTTCCAGCACGAGCAGCTCGACCTCGATCGGCAGGCGGTCCGGGTCCGGAGCCGCTGGCCCGCCACTGAACTGGACGGGCGTGTCGCCCTGATCGTCGACGACGGGATCGCAACGGGCGCGAGCGCCCGGGCCGCGTGCGCGGTCGCGCGCGCGAGGGGCGCGGCGCGTGTCGTGTTGGCCGCGCCCGTGGCACCTCAGGGTTGGGAGCGACGACTCGGCGCGTCCGCCGACGAGTATGTCGCCGTCGTCACGCCCGATGCCTTCTCGGCAGTCGGCCAGTTCTACCGGGACTTCTCGCCGAGCTCGGTGGAGGAGGTCGAGACGCTGCTTCGCCATGGTGCCTACCGGCCGTCGCATCCTCCGACCGTCCAGCAGCGCTCGCCGAGGCCACCGACTCCCGAGGAGGTGGACGTCAGCGTCGCTGCGGTGACGATGCGCGGCTTGCTCACGGTTCCGGAGAATCCCGCGGGCCTCGTCGTGTTCGCGCACGGGAGTGGCTCCAGTCGCCACAGCCCGCGAAACCGAGCGGTCGCCGGTGCCCTGGGCAGGCTCGGCCTCGCGACTCTGCTCGTCGATCTGCTGACCGGCGAGGAGGAACGGCACCGCACGAACGTGTTCGACATCCCGCTGATCGCCGATCGGCTGGTCGAGGTGACCCGCTGGGCGGCCGCTCGCCCGGAGCTGCGCGGGCTCAGCGTCGGCTTCTTCGGGGCCAGCACCGGGGCCGGGGCCGCGCTGTGGGCCGCAGGTCGGCCGGGCGCTGGCGTGGCCGCAGTGGTCTCCCGAGGGGGTCGCCCCGACCTCGCCGGTCCTCACCTCGCGCACGTCGTGGCGCCAACGCTCCTCATCGTCGGCGGTGCCGATCCCGAGGTGCTGGAGCTCAATCGTGAAGCCCTCGCACGGTTGCACTGCGAGAAGCGACTCGAGGTCGTGCGAGGAGCTGGACATCTCTTCGAAGAGGCGGGGGCACTGGAGCAGGTGGCCACGCTGGCTGGTGAGTGGTTCCTCCACCACCTCGCCGGTCGCCGACCCGACCACGCGGTAGGAGAGCTCGCGCATTGAGGATCGGTCGCTGCCCTCGCTGCACGGTGGCCGTCGGCCGGTTCGCAGCTCGGCCCAGCTCCGGTCGCTCTGCGTCGCTATCCGGGACGTTCGTCACTGCCGAGCGTTGTCGTGCGTCCGTAGGTTCGGGGGACCAAGGAGGTTGAGCTGATGACCGCCGAGAGCACTCGAGCTGGCTCTGCCGGAGGAGCGTCGGTGGCCGAGGCCCATGCGTTGCGCATCGACGTGCGCGATGTGGGCTCCGGTGGTGACGCGGTGGTGTGGAGTTGGGATGGCGGCGGCCACGTTCGGGTCGCTTCGCGCGGCGAGGACGCGAGGACGCTGGAGGGCTCCTTCGACGAGAGCGGGCAGTTCCGCCTCCTCGAACGGGCCGGGTCGCTAGGCGAACAGCCGGCAACGGTGGTCTCCGAACAGGTCGAGACCAACGTGTTCGGCGCGACGGTCGAGCGCGTCCACCACCTTTTCGGC
>JAOUEA010000064.1 GCA_029858935.1 Actinomycetota bacterium | reverse complement strand
GGCGGCCGGTAGCGTTGGGAGCCATGACGCCGAACGACGAGTTCCCGCACACGTCCCCCGACCCGATCGCCGATCCGCAAGGCTACCAGCGCCATCTGCTCGAACTGCTCGGCGACGACGACCCGGCCGCGGTGCAGACGGCGACCCCGCGCGAGTGGCACACGATGATCGATGTCGCCGGCGCGAAGGTGCACCTCGCCCCGGCAGAGGGGGAGTGGTCGGTCTTCGGGTGCCTCGCCCACGCCGTCGACGCCGAGATCGTGATGAGCGCCCGCTACCGGTGGATCTTGGCTCACGACGAGCCACCGTTGCTCGGCTACGACCAGGACCTGTGGGTCCAGCGGCTGCACGCCGACCCCGACGCCGAGCCCTCTGCGGATCTCCTCGCGGCGCTCGCCGCCCTGCGACGCACGAACCTGGCCCTGTGGCGCCGCAGCACCGAGCGGGAACGAGCCCGTGTCGGCGTGCACGACGAACGAGGGCCCGAAAGCTTCGATCTGTCGTTCCGCATGATCGCTGGGCACGACCGGTTCCACCTGCGGCAGGCGCGCGAGACGCTCGAGGCGCTTGCGGCCGGCTGAGAGGCACGGCGTGTCGCTCGTGCGCGTGATGACGCTCGCGGTGCGGTTCGGGTGTGAGCTCGGCATGTACGCCGCGCTCGCCGTGTGGGGAGCCCACGTCGGTGAAGGCGTGGCGGCGCTCGCGCTCGCGGTCGCCGCCCCGCTGATCGTGGCAATGGTCTGGTGGATGTTCGTGGCTCCGAAAGCTCGCCGGCCGGTGCCGTTGGCCGCTCGCGTCGCGGTCGAGCTCGTGATCTTCGGCACCGCGGCCCTGGCGCTGTGGTCGACGGATCGCCCGGTACTTGCGATGGTACTCGGCGTCCTGGCGCTCGTAACCTCGATGCTCAACGCGGTGCAGGAGCGCGCCGGTTCCCCGACGCCGTAAGGGAAGGATCGACCATGGAACTCGCGATCGAACGCTTCGACCGCCCCAGCGAGCGGCGGGAGTTCCCGTTCGGGTCGTTCGACCTGGTGACGCTCGGTGGGGTGACGATCGGTCGCGCGAGCTACGATCCCGGCTGGAAGTGGTCCGAGCACGTCGGCGCCGCCACCGGTGCCACCCTGTGCGACGTGGAGCACGTGGGCATGGTGGTCTCGGGCCGCGCGGCGGTGCGCATGGCCGACGGCCACGAGTTCGCCATGGAACCAGGCGACCTCTTCGCGATCCCCGGCGGGCACGACAGCTGGGTGGTCGGCGACGAGCCATACGTGTCGCTGCACCTGCAGGGCGCGACGAGCTATGCGGCATCGAAGGAGGCGACGACATGAGCGAGCCGGCGATCCTGGTCGAGGCACTCTCGAAGCGCTTCGGCGATCTCGCGGCCCTCGACGGCATCGACCTGCAGGTCGAGGAAGGCACGATCTTCGGCCTGCTCGGTCCCAACGGCGCCGGCAAGACGACCGCCGTGCGGGTGCTCGCGACGATCCTCGCTCCCGACGGCGGCCGGGCCGAGGTGCTGGGCCGCGACGTGGTGCGCGAGCCGGCGGCGGTGCGCCGGCGCATCGGCCTCGCCGGTCAGTACGCGGCGGTCGACCCGAACCTCACCGGTCGCGAGAACCTGCGCATGGTCGGCGTGCTCGGGCAGCTTCCGCGTGCCGCCATCGCGCCGCGGGCCGCGGAGCTGCTCGAGCGGTTCTCGCTCTCCGACGCGGCGGACCGCCCCCTGCGCACGTATTCGGGCGGCATGCGACGCCGGCTCGACATCGCGGCCTCACTCGTGCCCAAGCCGCCCGTGCTGTTCCTCGACGAGCCCACGACCGGACTCGACCTGACGAGCCGCAACGAGCTCTGGGACATGATCCGCGAGCTCGTCGACGAAGGCACCACGGTGTTGCTCACGACCCAGTACCTCGAGGAAGCCGACCAGCTCGCCGAGCGCGTCGCGGTGATCGACGGGGGCCTCGTGATCGCGAACGACACGCCCGAGCGACTCAAGGCCGACCTGGGCGACACCGTGGTCGAGATGGATTTCGCCGACGAGGCGCTCGCCGGGCGCGCGCTCGCGCTGCTCGAAGGCGACGGGCTCGGCTCGGTCGAGCACGAGCACCGCACGGTTCGCGTCTCGTCGAACCGGGGGGCGCACGTGCTGGTCGACGTGCTGCGCCGGTTCGACGGCGACGGGGTCGAGCCCGACACCTTGTCGGTGCGCGAGCCGAGCCTCGACGACGTCTTCATGGCGCTCACCGGCCACAAGGCCGTGAGCGACGAGATCGATGAAGGGGAGGCCCGATGAGTGCCGAGACCGTCGCAACGCGCACGCAGGTGGCGCTCGACCGGCACATCCCGATGGGTGTCGCACGCGACACGGTCGCGATCGTGCAGCGGAACCTGATCGCCTACCGCCGGGTGCCTCAGCTGTTGGTGTTCTCGACGATCCAGCCGGTCATCTTCGTCGTGATGTTCCGGTACGTGTTCGGCGGGGCGATCCAGGCGAGCCTGCCGCCCAGCGTCCCCTACGTCGACTACCTGATGCCGGGCATCTTCCTGCAGACCGTGGTGTTCGGGGCCATCGCCACCGCGATCGGGCTCGCCACCGACGTGAAGAGCGGGCTGATGGAACGCTTCCACGCGCTGCCGATGGCGCGGTCGGCCGTGTTGTCGGGCCGAACGCTCGCCGACACGGTGCGCAACGTCTTCGTGGTCGCCTTGATGATGACGGTCGGCTTCCTGGTCGGCTGGCGCATCCATACCGACGTGCTGGGGCTGCTTGCCGGGGCGGGGCTGGTGCTCCTGTTCGGGTTCTCGATGTCGTGGATCTTCGCCACGGTCGGGCTCGCGGTCGGTGACCCCGAGACGGCGCAGGCGGCGTCGTTCCCCGTGCTCGCGCCGCTGGTGTTCGCGTCGTCGGCGTTCGTGCCGGTGGAGACGATGCCGACGTGGCTGCAGGGATTCGCAGCGCACCAGCCCGTGTCGGTCACCGCGTCGGCTGTTCGCGCGCTCACCCTTGGCGGCCCGGCGGCGGCCGACGTTCTCGCCTCGATCGCGTGGAGCATCGGCCTGATCGCGGTGTTCGGCACGATCGCGGTGCGCCTCTACCGTCGCGCGGTGTGAGCCGGAGCCGACGTGACCGCTCGAGGTCCCCGACGATCTGCTCTCGGCCTTCGACCGGCATCCAGGTTGCGCACTGGGACGGGTTCCCGCCAGGGGTGCGGAAGCAGATCCTCGCGTGGGTCGACGGGGCGAAGCGGGACGCGACCCGGGCCAAGCGCGTCGAGCAGACGCCGAGCTTCGCCGCACGGACCGAACGCGCGAACCTGGGGCGATCCGAACGCTGAAGCGCTACCGCGCTGCGGCCTGCCCGTAGCGCTCATCGAAGACATACGTCCAGCCAGGCTCGTACTGCTGACGAGCGATCGCGCCCGCCTGCTCGCCCAGGCGCTCCCAGTCTCGGTGCGTCAGGTCGACCCGGGTCGTGTGTTCAGCGAGTTGTGTGAACGTCACTTCCACCTCTGTGTACGGACGGTCTTCGGGGCTCGGGCTCCAGTCGATCACGACGCGGTCGGGCGGGTCCCACGCCGTGACGACTCCCCAGTCCGCCTCGACGCCGTTGGTCAGCACCTCGTAGATCCGCCCGCCCTCACGCTCTTCGAACTCGAATCGCTCGGTCTTCGCCCCGTCGAACTCGTCGGCGCGTCCATGGGTCTCGAGCGGCCACCACGTGCCCATGCCGGACGTGAAGAGCCGGAACGCCTCGTCACGTCGTCGGGGCACGGTGATGCTCCTTCTGATCGGCTCGATCATCGATCGCTCCTTTCGTCGCCTGCGCCGGTCTCCGCGGCCATCGCGTACTCGGCCAACGCGCTGTCCCACATGTGCTCGAGGTCGGTCCTCAGCGCCTCGAGTCCCGTGCGGCGCACCGAGTAGAGGCGGCGCACGCCGTCGGGACGGTCGCTCACGAGCTCCGCCTCCTTCAAGATGCGGAGGTGCTGGGAGACGGCCGGACGGCTCACCGGCAGCTGAACCGCGATCTCGCCGACCGACCGCTCACCGCGGCCGAGCAAACGGAAGATCTGTCGGCGAGTGGGGTCGCCCAGCGCCTCGAAGGCATCGTCCGCGTACGCTCTCGCCGCCATCACATCGGTAAGTTATCACTTACCGATAGGCACGCGCAAGTCCACCCCCTCGTCTCAGCTCCGAGTCGCTACCGCCCGACCAGGGTCGCCGGTGCGTGCCGGATCACGCGATCGCTCACCGAACCGAGCACCTTGGCTCGGAACCGTCCGAGTCCGCGCGCTCCCACGACGACGAGATCGGCCTCACGCTGCTCGGTCTGATCGAGCAGCACGCCCGCCGCGCCGCCGGCCACGACCTCCTGCTCCACGCTGAAGCCCGCCTCGGCGAGCGTGTCGGTCGCTTCCGTGGCATGCCGCCGCGCGAGCGCCATCTCGGCGTCGTTGACACCGACCGAGCGGGTCGCCGCGCCGGCGGGCCAGCCGCTCGGCAACGCGATCGGGACCGCCACGGCGACCACGGTGACCTCGCATCGCGCCGGGTCGGCGAGGCCGATGAAGGCGGCGAGGGAATGGTTCGCTCCCTCGGAGCCATCGGCGCCGACGACCACGCCGACCGCGCGGCCCGGTTCCGGCGCGTGGTGCACGACGAGGATCGGGCAGGGGGAGGCATGCACGATCGAGCTGCTCACGCTTCCGAGCACGAAGGTGTCGAGCCAGCGCTCCTTGCCGCTGCCCACGACGACGAGCTCGAAGCCGTCGTGGTCGACCGCGTGCACGATCTCGCTGGCCTCGTCGCCGTCTTCGACGCGACCGTCCACCTGCTCGAAGCCGGCCGCCGTCAATGCCTCGACGGCCTCGTCGACCGCGAGCTTCGCTACCGCGTGGCCTTGTTCGGGCGAGAAGTGTCCGGCGTGGCGCGCCGAGCGCATCGCCGACTCGAAGCCGTTCACGGACAGCGCCACGACCTGCGTTCGCGCTCGGTCGGCGAGCCTCGCGAGAAGCTCGCGAGCGCGCTCCGACGGCTCGGCCCCGTCGGTGGCGAACAGCACCTTCATCGGGTGGTCACCTCTTCCTCTTCGTCGCCGGTCTCCGTTTCGAGGTTTCCATCGATCGTGGCTGCAGCGCCCTTCGTCGACCGCAGCGACGCCACGATCGAGATGGTGATCGCGACCGCGATGAACGCCAGCGACGCCCAGATCGGGATCTTGTAGACGGTGCTCACGAGCATCTTGACGCCCACGTACACGAGCACGATCGCGAGGCCGATCTTCAGGTAGACGAATCGGTGGATCATGCCCGCGAGCATGAAGTAGAGCGCGCGCAGACCCAGGATGGCGAACGCGTTCGACGTGAACACGATGAAGGGGTCGTCGGTCACCGCGAAGATCGCGGGGATCGAGTCGACCGCGAACAGGATGTCGCTCGTCTCGATCAGCACGAGCACGGCCATCAGGGGCGTGGCGACCCGCTTGGCGGCGTCGATGACCGTGAAGTGCTGCCCGTGGTACTCGGCGGTCATCGGCACGACCCTCCTGAACAGCTTCAGCACCGGGTTCCGCTCGGGGTGGATCTCCTCGTCGCGGTGCAGCGCCATACGGATGCCCGTGAGCACCAGGAACGCGCCGAACACGTAGATCGTGAAGTGGAACCGCTCCAGCAGCGCGGCGCCGCCTGCGATGAACAACGCGCGGAACACGAGCGCGCCGAGGATCCCCCAGAACAGCACGCGATGCTGGTACTTCCCGGGCACCCCGAAGTACGTGAAGATCAAGGCGAAGACGAAGATGTTGTCGACCGACAGGCTCTTCTCGATCAGGTACCCCGCCAGGTACTCGCCGCCCGCCTGCGCGCCGAGCCAGAAGTACACGCCGACGCCGAACGCGAGGCCGAGCGAGATCCAGAAGATGCTGAACATCGTCGCTTCGCGGAACGAGACCTCGTGCGCTTGCTTGTGGAAGACGAACAGGTCCAGCGCGAGCAGGAACAAGATGAGGCCGAGGAACCCGATCCAGGCCCAGATGCCGACGTCCACGCTTCGATCTCCTCTTCGGTCCGGCCGGCGCATGCGCGACGGCGTTGGGACCGAAGGTCTCTCCGGTCACCGGACGCGTGGATCCAGGACCGACGCCACCGGGCGGGTGAGGCCGAGCTGACGGCGACGTCTCAAGGGATACTCCCCCTCGGTTCACCTCCGACGGTACCGCATGGCCGCATCACGCGTCTTCGGCCGAACGGCCCTCGAAGGTCTCGGGACTGAAGTCCCGTCGGGGGTGGCGATGGTCCGGCGTAGCATCCGAGCGTGATGGCGTCTCGGACGGATTCCCTCGCACGGCCGCTCGCCGTGTTCGCTCTGCTGGCGTTGCTGGCCCTCGCGCTCGTGGCAGGCACGGGGGTGGCGGTGGTGCGTCAGGTTGCGACCGACCAGGCCCTGGCCGAAGCTCGCCAGCTCACGACGGTTTCGGCCCGGCTCGTCGAGCGACGGCTGAGCGACGAGTTGCTCTCGGGCGATGCGATCGCGAGCGGCGCCATGGCTCGCATCGTCGTCGACGCGGTGCTCGTCGATCCGATCGTGCGGGTGAAGATCTGGACGGGTGAGGGCCGCATCGTCTATTCGGACGAGAGCCGGTTGATCGGTTCTCGCTACGACCTCGACCGGGAGGATCTCGAGGTCCTCGACACGGGCGGCGTCGTCTCCGAGGTCTCCGACGTGAGCGCGCCCGAGAACCGGTTCGAGCGACCGTTCGGCGAGCTGCTCGAGGTCTACACGCGCCTCGAGACCCCCGGCGGTACGCCGTTGCTGTTCGAGACCTACCAGCGGGCGTCGAGCATCGCCGGCCGCCGCCGAGAGCTGGCGAGCACCTTCGTGCCGGTACTCGTGGTGACGTTGATCGCGCTCTCGCTGCTGATGGTGCCGATCGCGTGGATCCTCGCCCGTCGGGTTCGCGCCGCCCAGCGGGAACGGGAGCGTCTGATGCAGCGCGCGATCGAGAGCTCCGACCGTGAACGCCGCCGCATCGCGGGCGATCTGCACGACGGCCCCGTGCAGGAATTGGCCGGCGTCTCGATGCGCCTGTCGGCCTCTGCCGAGCAGGTCGACGATGCGCGAGCCGGGGCGGTTCTGCGGGATTCCGCCTCTGCGGTGCGGGGCAGCGTGCGCACCCTGCGCTCGGCGATCGTGGGCGTGTACCCGCCGAACCTGCAGCAGGTCGGGCTGTCAGCCTCGCTCTCGGACCTGGTCGCCCGGCTCTCGGGCCAGGGCATCGAGGCCGACGTCGACATCGAGCCGACCACGACGTTCGGACTCGAGGTCGATGCCCTGCTCTATCGTGCCTGCCAGGAAACGGTGCGCAACGTCGAGGAGCATGCCGGTGCTCGCCATGTGCGCGTGTCCGTTCGCGCGGAGGGTGCGGTCGCCGTGCTGGAGGTCGCCGACGACGGGCGTGGCATTGATCCGGTCCGCGTCGAGCGAGCCAAGGAGCAGGGTCACATGGGCTTGGAGATCCTCGAGGATCTCGTCGCCGACGGCGGCGGCAGCATCACGGTCGAGCCAGGCGAGCACGCCGGGACCGTCGTGCGCGTGGAGGTGCCGGCCTCGTGATCCGGGTCGTGATCGCCGACGATCACCGCGTCGTACGGGTGGGTCTCCAGCAGCTGCTGGAGACCTTCGACGACGTCGAGCTACTCGGGTCCGGCTCCGGCGGGGAGGAGGCGGTCGCGCTGTGCGTGGAGCTGCGCCCCGACGTGCTGCTCCTCGACCTGTCGATGCCCGACCTCGACGGCATCGAGGTCACTCGGCGCCTGCACGAGCTCGCACCCGACACCGCGGTGGTGGTCTTCACATCCTTCTCCGAGCGCGATCGCATCGTGGGGGCCCTCGACGCCGGCGCGCTCGGGTACCTGCTCAAGGACGCCGAGCCCGAGGAACTGCACGCGGCGCTGCAGGCAGCATCACGCGGGGAAGCCCCCCTCACCCCGAGAGCCGCAGCCGCGCTGCTCGCCGATCGTCGCGATCGTCCCGCCGAGGTGCAACTGACGGGGCGAGAACGCGAGGTACTGGGTCTCGTCGTCGACGGATTCGCGAACAAGCAGATCGCGCGGCGTATGGGCATCAGCGAGAAGACCGTGAAGGGGCACCTCACGAACCTGTTCCAGCGGATCGGCGTCGCCGATCGAACCCAAGCCGCCCTGTGGGCCGAGCGCACCGGCGCCCTGCGCGATCCCCCGTAGGCCCGAGCGCCGAGTCGGGTCCCGGGACCGAAGTCTCGTTGTGACCACGGGGGGCACGGCCCCACGATGTCGTCATGGCCCGAACGTTCCGCCGACCGGTCGCGCTGGCGCTGGCCGCGATGCTCCTGCTCGCGGCCCCCGCGTTGGCCGGGGACGGTGCGCGCCGGCGTGGCTCGTGCTCGGGGGGCCCTGGCGATTGGACCCTGCGGGTGCGCCGCGTCGACGGAGGGTACCTGCGCGTGCGGTTCGCGATCGACGACGTGAAGGCGGGCCAGCCGTGGCAGCTCTTCCTCTCGGACAACGGCACCCGCATCTATTCGGGCACGAAGCGCTCGACCAGTTCCGGTGAGGTTCACGTGTCCAGGCGCACACGCAACCGAGCCGGTTCCGATCGCATCGCGGCCAGCGGCGTGAACACGGAGACCGGCACGAGCTGCGACGCCTCGCTTAGGTACTGAGGCGGTCCCGGGACGGTCGTCCCGTTGCGACCCCGACCGATCGGCGACGAACCTCGACGCAGACGGCCGGAACCCCGGCCGCGAGCCCGAGGAGGGATGCAGATGACCGGCAAGATCATGAGGGTCGGACTCGCCGCAGCGCTCGCCTTGTCGTTGGCCGGAGCCGTGCCCGCGGCGGCCAAAGACGGTGATGTGATCCGGCGCGGCTCGTGCAGCGCTGCGAGCGACTGGAAGCTGAAGCTTTCGCCCGAGAACGGAAAGATCGAGGTCGAGTACGAGGTCGATTCGAACCGCGTCGGCCAGACCTGGCGGGTCCGCATCGTGAAGAACGGCAGCACGATCTTCCGCGGCACGCGTCGGACCACAGCTCCCAGCGGGTCGTTCGAGGTGCGGATCGTGACCCCGAACACCGCCGGTCGCGACGTGTTCCGGGCCGTGGCCCGCAACGTCGGCACGGGCGAGACCTGCCGGGGCTCCGCGACCTTCTGACCGGCGGGACCGCCCACCGCGTCACCGTAGAGTGGAGAGGCGGGGTGCCTGCCCCGAACGAGGTGGTGGCAGGCGCCCCGTTTCCGTGCGGGAAGGGCCCGCGTCGCGAGCGTGACGGTCAGCGAAGGCCGCGTCGGGGATACTTGGCCGGTCATGGATCCGGAGGACGTCGAAGAAGCGGTCGAGGTCACCGAGGCAGCTGAGCCGACCCCGGTCGGCCCCAAGGGCTCCGACCAGCGGGTGATCCTCGGCAACACCGGGCAGAACGTGCTCGGGCTCGCGATCGGGGCGGCCGCCACGTTCGCGGCTCAGGTGATCATGACCCAGCGTCTCGGCGACCGGGCCTACGGCGTGGTCACGCTCACCACGCAGTTCGCGTTCATCGCCGCCGCGGCCACGCGATTCGGCATGGACGTCGCGAACGTGCGACTGGTGGCGATCCTCGTCGGCCGAGGCGAGGCAGCCCGTGGCCGCGCGCTCGTGCGGCGCGCGATGGGGATCGCCGCAGCCGTCTCGGTCCCGTTCGCCGCGCTCGCATGGCTGCTCTCACCCTGGCTCGCGGACACGTTCTTCAGCGGCAACGAGGCGGCCGTGCCCGCCTTCCGAGCCGCGGCCGTGACCGTGCCGTTCGCCGCGCTCGCCTTCACCTCGATGGGTGCGACCCGCGGCCTGAAGATCATGCGCTACACGCTCTACTCGCAGTGGACCGCCCAGCCGATCGGCTGGATCGTCTTCACCGTCGGGTTCTGGGCGATCTGGTCGGCGACCGCCGGGGCTGCGAGCTGGGCCTTCGGCGCGTCGTGGGCGCTGGCGCTCGCGATCGCCGCCTACGGCTGGCAGAAGGAGCAGCGCCGCTTCCCTCACGAGATCACGGGCACCGGTATCCCCGAGGAGCGCACCGGGGCCCTGCTGCGCTTCGGCGCTCTCCGCGCCCCCGGCACCCTCTTCTCCCAGCTCATCTTCTGGACCGACCTCTTCGTGCTGTCGCTGCTCTCGAGCGGGCAGGGCGCCGCGGCCGAGTCGCACGTGGGTGTCTACAGCGCGGTGCTGCGCGCGGGACAGGCGTTGTTCTTGTTCCTCACGAGCGTCTCGCTCACCTTCAGCCCGTTCGTGGCCGACCTGCACCATCGCGGCGAGGGGGGCAAGCTCGACGACCTCTACAAGCAGGTGACGAGGTGGACGCTCGCCGCGACGATCCCGGTGCTGCTCGTGCTCGCGATCATGCCGGGCTCGGTCCTGCGCATCTTCGGCGGCGACTTCGTCGAAGGGGAAGCGGCACTGCGCATCCTGATCATCGGCATGGTCGTGCCGGTCATGGTGGGCACGGTCGGGTTCATCCTGATCATGGCCGGACGCACCGGGTGGGATCTGCTCGTCTACGTCGGCGCCTTCGCGATCGACGTAGGCATCGCGCTCGCCCTCGCGCGACCCGACGTGCTCGGCATCCGCGGCGCCGCGATCGCCCAGGCGACGACGCTCACGTTCAGCGCGATCGCCCGGCTGTTCCTCGTACGCCGGTTCCTCGATATTTGGCCGTTCGACCGGTCCTACCTGCGATTGGTGGTGCCGACCCTGATCGGCGCCGCCGTGATGGTGCTCGCACACGCCGTGCTGCCCGAGGCGAAGTGGCTCGTCAACCTGCTGCTGTCGGCAGCGCTGGGGACGGGAGCCTACGCGGCCGCCATGCTCGTCATCGGGCTGAAGCCGAACGAGCGCACGACCGCCCTCCGCCTCGCCGGCACGGTCATCGGCCGAGGTCGCGCTGGCGCCTGATCGCCGCAGGTTGCGCGCCGACACGACCCGGCGCATGATACGGGTCTCGCCCGCACCCACCTGATCGTTCGGGAGGTGCGATCTGCAGCATCGCGCAGCCGAGCCCCGCGGCCCTCCTTCCGACGGACCCGCCCATCGCATGCCCGCTGGCGCGCATCGAGAGGGAGGCAAGGTGTACAGGAATCGGCAGTACTTGACCGTGAGTGGCGTCGACGCGTGGAACTCGCTGGTGGCGCTGACCGACGACATCAACAAGCTCTGTGCCGAGCGTGGATGGACCCAGGGAACCCTCTTGACCCGGACGTTCGGCACCTTCAACGAGCTGTGCTTCGAGTTCGACTACCCCGACCTCGCGACCTACGAGCGGGAGTTGCGGGAATGGATGGCCGACCCTGAGACGGGGGCCCTCATGCAACGGCTCGACAGCATCGAGCGTGAGGGGAACGGGTACGACGAACTCTGGATGGAGGCCGAGCCGGTCACGATCTGAACCCTGCGGCGACGTGGTTCCCGGTCGTGGGTGGTCCCCCCGACGACCCACGACCGGGACGGGAAGGAGCCCGACGACGCGTCGTGCGGTGGTGAGCGCAAGCCCCCTCCGCTCGATCGCGGGGGGGTAGAGTCCCGCCGCCGTCGAGCCCCGCGGCCCTCCGGCGCTCGAACCCACGACGCGCGTGTAGGCGGCCGCGACGGGGTGGGCGAGCGCATCGGCTGGCCACTGCAGGTCGGAGGCGAAGGCTACGCCCCCTCGGGGCGAAGAGCGATACTGCAGAACACCTAGGACGCCACCCCGAGTGGGTGGGTCCGACGGATCAGCGCTCCAATGCCGCTCGCACGGCGGCCTCGGCCGTGTCCGCCTGCACGAGCGGATCGGCTTCCATGTCGTCGCGTCGCAGATCCCATGTACCGAGGCCGACGACGCGCTTGCCCATCTTCAAGGCGAGCGCGACCTCGCTCAGGGTGCCGAACTCGCCACCGACGGCGATCACGGCGTCGGCGCTTCGCGCCACCAGCACGTTGCGTCCCTCGCCGAATCCGGTGGTCACCGCAACGGTGAGGTGGGGGCTCGCACCCGAGCGATCATCGCCGGGAAGGATGCCCACCGAGGTGCCGCCGCCCGCGACGGCGCCTGCGGCC
>JAOUEA010000256.1 GCA_029858935.1 Actinomycetota bacterium | reverse complement strand
CCGCCCGGACGCTGCGGTACGAGCGTGTTCTCGACATGCGCAATGGTGTTCTCGAACGCGACCTCGTCTGGGCGACGCCGTCGGGGCGGCACGTGCAGGTTCGTAGCAGACGGTTGGTTTCCTTCGAGCACCGGCACGTGGTCGGCCTCTGCACGGAAGTGACGAGCAACCGTCACGCGTCCGTGACGATCCGTTCACGAATCGTGAACCGGTCGAACTCCGTCGCCCGAAGCGATCCCCCGCCGCGGAGCATCGACCCGCGTCTGGGAACGCGACTCGGGCGGGCCTTGCTCGACCCGGCGGAAGTGCTGGCCGAGGATGAGCGCATCGTGCTCGGCTACCGGACGGCACAGAGCGGCATGACACTCGGTTTGGCCGTCGAGCACGTCCTCGATGCGGCCAGCCCGTACACCGTGTCGGTCACGGCGGATGCCGATCTCTCCGAGTTCGTGGTGGAGGTCGACGCCGAACCGGGCGTCCCGATCCGCTTGACGAAGTACGCGGCCTACCACACGGCGGACGGCACCCCCACCGCCGACCTCGTGCAACGTTGTCGCCGGACGCTCGCCCGGGTCGTCCCCCACGGGTTCGAAGCCCTCATCGATGCACAGCGACGCTGCCTGGACCGCTTCTGGGATCGCGCCGACGTGACGCTCGAGGACACCGAACGTCATCCGGTTCGGATGCAGCAGGCCATGCGCTGGAACCTGTTCCACCTCGCGCAGGCGTCCTGGCGCGCGGAGGGAACCGGAATTCCCGCGAGGGGGCTGACTGGTGACGCTTACGACGGGCACTACTTCTGGGATACGGAGACCTGGGTATTGCCGTTTCTCGCCTACACGCAGCCGCGCATCGCACGGAACGTGCTGCGCTTCCGGCATGGCATGCTTCCGGCGGCGCGCGCCCGGGCGAGCGAGCTCGACCTGCGGGGTGCCGTGTTCCCGTGGCGGACGATCCGCGGCGACGAAGCGTCGGCCATCTTCCAGGCCGGGACCGCGCAATTCCACATCAACGCCGACATCGCCTACGCCATCCGCCGCTACACCGACGTGCGAGGCGAGATCGGCTTCCTGGCCGAGACGGGCGCGGAGATCCTCGTCGAGACGGCCCGGATGTGGCTCGACCTGGGCTTCTACGGCGAGGACGGACGATTCCACATCCACGGCGTCACCGGGCCCGATGAGTACACGGCGCTCGTCGAGGACAACGCGTTCACGAATCTCATGGCGCGCCTCAACCTGCACTACGCGGCCTCGTCGCTACGACGCCTGGAGGCGGAGCGTCCGTATGACCACGCCGGGATCGTGGAGCAACTCGGACTGAGCGCGTCGGAGCTCGACGACTGGGACCGGGCCGCAGACCTGATGTACGTGCCCTACGACGCCGATCGGGGCATCACCCCTCAGGACGCCACGTTCCTCACCCACGAGGTATGGGATCTCGCTACGACGCCCTCGGAGCGCTTCCCCCTCATGCTGCACTACCACCCGATCATGATCTACCAGCGTCAGGTGCTGAAGCAGGCCGACGTGGTGATGGCGATGTTCCTGCTCGGCAACGAGTTCAGTCTCGAACAGAAGCGGCGGAACTTCGAGTACTACGACCCGATCACCACCGGCGACTCGTCGCTGTCGGCGAGCATCCAGAGCATCGTCGCATCGGAGATCGGCGCGGAAGACGCCGCGTGCCGCTATCTGGACTTCGCGCTTCTCATCGATCTGGCGGACGTCACCGGTCAGGTGTCGTCGGGCGTTCACCTCGCGTCCGCTGCGGGCGGTTGGATGGGGATCGTCTTCGGCTTCGGCGGGGTACGGGACTTCGACGGGAACCTCAGCATCGATCCGCGTCTCCCACGGCGGTTCAGATCGGTCGGCTTCTCCCTGCGCTTCCACGATCGCCAGCTCCGCGTCCACCTCAGCCACGAGCGAGAGCGCTTCGAGCTGACCGAAGGCGAGCCGCTCGAGCTCGAGATCCGCGGCAGGCACCAGGTCTTGCGCCTCGGCGCCCCGCTGGAGCTCGATGTTGCCTCGATGGGCGTGGAAGCCGTCGCACCGTTCCGGGCGGTGATCGATCCCGCTCGGGTCGACGCGGTGATCTTCGACCTCGACGGCGTCCTGACCGACACGGCATCGGTGCATGCGACGGCCTGGAAGCGCACGTTCGACGATCTTCTCCGTTCCGTCGGGGGACAGGAGGGCGTCGACGACCGGCCCTTCGACGCCGAGCGGGACTACCGGACATTCGTGGACGGTCGCCTTCGGCAGGACGGGGTCGCCGCCTTCCTCGAATCCCGCGGGATCACGCTGCCGGTCGGCGAGTCGTCGGATGCGCCCGACCGCGACACCGTGTGGGGCGTCGCCAATCGGAAGAACCGGGCGTTCGGTCTCGTCCTCCGACAGGCAGGCGTGGACGCCTACTCCTCCTCGGTGGACTTCGTTCGTGCGCTCCGCTCGGCCGGGATCTCGACTGCGGTGGTTTCGGCCAGTCGCAATGCGTCACAGGTGCTGGACATCGCAGGAATCGCCGAACTGTTCGACGAGCGGGTCGACGGTCTCGACGCCGAACGGCTCGGCCTCCCGGGCAAGCCGGAGCCGGACCTGTTTCTCGAGGCGGCACGGAGGTTGGGCGTGGCGCCGGCGCGTGCCGTGGTCCTCGAGGACGCTCCCGCCGGCGTGGAGGCCGGACGTGCCGGCGCCTTCGGGCTCGTCGTCGGTGTCGACCGTCAGCACGATCCGGCACCGCTGCTCGCCCGAGGGGCCGATGTCGTCGTTCGGGACCTCGCCGAGCTGCGAGTCTCTTGAGTGGGGTCATCGCACCACCCTCGTTCCCCGTCGTGGCGCGGGTGCCGGATGGGCGGCAATGTCGTCGCGAGGGGCGCAAGATGCCCTGTGGTGACCGCTCGGCTGAGCCTCCGGGCCGGGGCGTTGGTGCTCGCGATGGTCGGGGGTTGCGTCCATTGGCTGGTCGCGCGGCCTCGAATTCG